>JANLSD010000072.1:0-23933 GCA_031362245.1 Acaryochloridaceae cyanobacterium OTE_25_metabat_464
TTGATCCCCCCCAACCCCCCTTAAAAAGTGGGGAGAAGAGAAGGAACATGAGTGGATCCCCCCTTTTTAAGGGGGGTTGGGGGGATCGAATGCAGGGTTTCAATGTTCTTCAGACTTGTGTGCATACGGTAGGCTTGGAGACAGGGAAGTGCCTCCTTAACTCACGCCAGATTCTAAGGCGTACCATTCTGAAGTTGGCGCTTAAGATCCGCCAAAATTGACCAGCGCTGATCTAAGTTCAGTCTTTCAGTCTCCGCTGTGACTGCAACCTCAATGCCAGAGCACTTTGCATCGCAAAGCTGTTTCTGAGGCAGAGAAAGACACAGTTGCTGATACAGCCAGTCCCCTGGATAAAAGTAGCCGTCGGGGGGGAGCGTCTCTGTCAAGGCCGGGTCTTCCAAGTCTCCTGTGAAAGTGATGCCTTCTGCTACGTCGTCCAAGACGGCCTCCTGGAGCCAAATCAGTTCTGAGGACTGGGTGGCAAGGCGATGGTTGTAGCTTTGGAGACAGCGATCGCACACCAAGGTCACAATCGTTTCCGCCGTCCCAAACACCTGAAGGTAGTTGCCATGATGCACTACCTTTACCTGCCCCTGGACAGGGGTTAAGGTCTCTAAATCTTCCAGAGGGCCATTGACTGCGATTACCTCAGCTTGCTCTGGAGCACGGGTCAACTGAGGCAAAAAAATAGGTTCCATGACCATTGATTTTCCGGCATTTCCCGGTTGCGCGACATTAGATTGAAGCGTCTGGCTGATGCGGTCCCACCACCAAACAGCGCTGGGGTTCCTGACCGCGACTGTAGGTTTGCAAATCTTCTGACTCGCCCAAAATCGTATGAATTAGGCGGCGCTCCGCAGGGGGCAAGGGCATCATCGCCACCTCTTCACCCGTTTCTCGCACCTGGGCCGCCACATCGTCCGCCATCTGGGCTAACTGGAGATAGCGCTGCTCTCTGCGACCTAACAGCTCAACCGTATAGGCCGCTTGAGAAGATGAATCTTGCCCAAGATTCAGGGTTGCATTGACCAGGTACTGAATGGCATCTAGAACCGCACCTTTTTCACCCATTAAACTTTGCAATTGAGGTTCAGAAAGCCCTTGAGGATCTAAGGTCAGCCAATGCCCCCCAAAATCCTTTAGACGGGTCTGGGCGGACTCCGGCGGCGTGGTACTAATGGGCACTTCCAGTGAAAGGTGGCTAAGTAATGTACTTAACCACTGCTGGGCGACCTGAGCGGATGAGCTGTCAGTCATAACGCTAAAACCAGAACCTAGTTCGAGGGCTTTTTTTTAGGACGGTTGCGTTCAAAGGGTAGTGCAGTAGCATCAGTGCCGCTGCTCTTCTTGGTACGCTTTTGCTCTTCATCCAGAATTTTTTGGATATTTTCTGGTAACGGCTCCCGCGACAGAATAAAACTCTGCGCTGTTTGAAAAATATTGGCAATGAGCATATAAAGCAATACGCCGCTGGGCAAGGGAATGAATAAAAACATCCCAGAGAAAATGACGGGCAAGAATTTATTGACGGCCTGCTGCGACTGGGCCGCAGGGGTATCATCAGCGCTGCTACCGCCACTTTGACCAGACAGGAGCTGGTTCACGTAAAGTGAAATCCCAAACCCTAAAATCAGAAACAGAACGTCCCAACGCACAGCATTAATATTAAAGCTGCCATCACCGACGGGTATCTCAGGGTCAATCACCCCGACGTCTCCCAGGGCCTTGATAAACAAGAATCCTGTCTTGGATGCAATCCCAGGAATCGTGCCCTGAATCGTGGCATCCCCAGTTTGAAGCGCCGTCACGCGTCCGTTTTCGTCTACCTTGACGTGATCTTGACCCTTGGTGACTTGCCAATGGGGTTTTAGATTTAAGTCAGGCTTTGAATACTCTTGAAGCAACCCGCCGAAGGGTTTGCCAGAGGCAGACTGAAAATCAATGGTTGTGGCGTTACCCACAGTTAGCTTGTTGCCTTCTGGCACGGTCGCTAAGACAGGGAAGTGAACCCCATCTGCCACGTAGATGTTTTGGGGCTTTGTGATGACAGGCACAACGGTTGCGACCTGCTCAATCTGCTCCTTCGGAACCACTTGAAGATCAACGGTGTAGTTGATGTCCGAGAAGGGCGAACCTCGCAGGGTGGCAAACAAGGCAAACAAGATCGGCATTTGCACCACTAGGGGCAAACAGCCCGCCAGGGGATTACCAAATTCTTGGATGAGCTTCGCCTGCTCTTCCTGCATTTTGGTTGGGTCGCTCTTGTAGCGCTCCTGGATTTCTTTTTGGCGCTTCTGCATAATCGGCTGCGACACCTTCATCTTCCGCATGTTGCGGATTTGTCCAGCGCTCAGAGGATACAGCGCAAATCGAACCACTAGCGTCAGCGCGACGATCGCCAGACCATAGCTAGGCACGATCCCGTAGAAAAAATCTAGGATCGGCAGCATGACGTTATTTGAAAGAAATCCAACCCCAAAATCCATTGTGCTTAAAGTTGACCTCAGTACGCTATTAAACTCACCTGCTCTCTAAGACTATCGCGAAGAGAGCAAGACGATAACTTTAGAATCTTATGCGGCGGCAACGACAGGCTCGCCAAGCCCTGCCCTTTCTTCGATGTAGGCAGCAACTTCTCTAAATTTAGGCACGGCCTTTAGCTCTAGCTTGCTACCGTCGTTGAGGGTTACAACCATATCGCCCCATAACCCAATCCCACGGGAAACAGAAACAATCTTGGCAACTTGAGCATAGACCACATCAGTGCGATCGCGCCCCAACCATCCGCCCGTAATCGTAATGCGACGGCTCGTAATGCGATAGCGCAGCCACAGTGCCCGCACCACCGCGCCCGCTGTAATGGGCAAACAGATGACCGTCAAGCCCAATAGGAGGCCAAAAATCAGCTCTCCAACGTGAGGGCCACCCTCAAAATAAACGTCTTCTTTAATCCCCATGGAGTATCTCCGCCTGCGCCAATAACTGTTTCAATTGTTGCAGAAATTCTAGATAATCGCACTGAAGGGCATTGGGATACACCACAATGACGAGATCCCAGCCGTTTTCAAGCTTGGGCAGCAACTGACGGAGGGCGGCACGCAGCTGACGCTTAATCCGATTTCGCACCACGGCGCGTTTGCTAACCTTGGTACTAATAGAGAAACCAATCCGCAGGGGCTGTTGCGCCAGTGATTCGGTGCGATGACGATAGGCTCTTAACCCAATGGCAAAACGATTTTGTCGAATCCCTTTTTGGTAGACCGTCGTAAAATCTTGCCGTGCTCGGAGTCGGTTTTGCTTGGGCAGCATTAAGATCCATCACTCAACTTGCCCAACCTCGACCTAAACTGCTAAGCGATGGCGACCTTTGCGGCGACGGGCTTTGATTACATTTTGCCCTGTTGCGGATCTCATGCGGGCACGAAAGCCAGAGGTGCGTTTGCGTTTACGGCAGGTGCCGCCAAGAGTACGTTTCGTCATAATTTGCGTTTAGAATGCAGTGCAGAACTGGCCTTCTCGAAAAAAGACCCAGGCTCTCCATTCTACAGCCTTTTGACGGCTGGTCGGTAGGGTTTGACAAAAATACTTGAGATGCCTTTCCTCCTTGAATCGCACCCATTGGATCGCACCCAGTTTGGGTTCCTGTGGAGGCTGAAGCAAGCATTTCTCTATAAGATCTCTTAAGGCAAGTCTTCTTCGCTTCCAGAGAGCGATCATTTAAGATGGTGCGATGCGACCTAAGTTCGCAATGTACCTAAGCCATGTTGCTGTTTGAGGTCAATTGTGGAAATTTCCGTTGAAAGCCTTTGGAGTCAAGTTCTTGAGCGTTTGCAGCTTCAGCTCAGCAGGCCAACGTTTGAAACTTGGATCAAAACAGCCAACGCGGAAAAGTTGGAAGACGGGCGCTTGGTGATTCAAACCCCCAACCCGTTTGCGCGCAATTGGCTCCAAAAGTACTACATCAAAACCATCTCTGAGGTGGTGGAAGAGCTGTTGGGGCACGCGGTCGAAATTCATATTGAAGTCCATCAAGACGAGAGTGAGATGGGTTCGGGCTTATCGGAGCCAGTGGTGGCGTCTGCACCCAGTCCGGCCCAGTCTAATGGGGCCGATTCAGGAGGGCAGCGATCGCGCGGCAGTGTCCTAAATCCCAAGTATGCCTTTTCTCGGTACGTCGTGGGTCCCAATAACCGGATGGCCCATGCGGCCTGTCTAGCAGTGGCGGAGTCCCCAGGGCGGGAGTTTAACCCCCTGTTTTTGTGCGGCGGGGTTGGGTTGGGTAAAACCCATCTAATGCAGGCGATCGGCCACTATCGCCTTGAAATCAAGCCAGACTCTAAGATCTTTTATGTCTCGACAGAACAGTTCACCAACGACCTGATTGCAGCCATTCGCAAAGACGGAATGCAGGCATTTCGGGAGCATTATCGCGCCGTAGATGTAATGCTGGTGGACGATATTCAGTTTATTGAAGGAAAAGAATACACCCAGGAAGAATTTTTCCATACCTTTAATACCCTCCACGAAGCAGGCAAGCAGGTGGTGCTGGCCTCGGATCGTCCCCCCAGCCAAATCCCTCGGCTCCAGGAGCGTCTGTGTTCTCGGTTCTCGATGGGTCTGATCGCAGATATTCAGCCACCGGATCTAGAAACGCGGATGGCGATTTTACAAAAAAAGGCCGAGTACGAAAATATTCGGCTACCCCGTGAGGTGATTGAGTACATCGCGTCTTCTTATACCTCCAACATTCGGGAGCTAGAGGGCGCGTTGATTCGGGCGGTGGCCTATATTTCTATTTCTGGACTGCCCATGACGGTGGAAAATATTGCCCCCGTGCTTACCCCCACGTCAACCAAGCTGACAGCCTCGCCTCAGATGATTATTACGGCGGTGGCGGAGACATTCAGTATTTCGATTGAGGATCTCAAGGGCACTTCCCGACGGCGCGATGTCAGTTCAGCGCGTCAGGTGGCGATGTTTTTGATGCGTCAGCATACGGGGTTAAGCCTACCCAAAATTGGCGAGGAGTTTGGGGGCAAAGATCATACGACGGTGCTCTATAGCTGCGAGAAGGTGGGGGATCTGCAAAAGACCGATCCAACGCTGGCTCAAAATCTACGGCAGTTGCGCGATCGCCTTGCCAATGCCCAGTCTCAAAACTAAAGCGAGGCTAATCAAGCACTAACAAGGATTGGTCGCTACGATAACTATTGACTCACCCGATATTTGCGAGGGAGTCGTTTTGAGTTGTCCAAAGTTCAAATCTTTCCAAAATACCATAGGAGAGAAAATCGCTCGGGCCGAATGTAACGGGTAGTATTGGGCCAGAAATTAACCTGAGTTTTGAGCTGAAAACCCCAGCACTATCCTTAACCCGATACACTAGAACAGGATTGAGAATGGCAAATTGACTGGCCTGTGCCTCTTAAGCGTGCTCTCAGCTCCACCCCCTTCATGCCCAGACAGCTAGGATCTAACCCTTGACAAGCCAGACATCCGTTGAACCACAATCCTCCTGGCAACAGGATCAATTGATTGAAGTCTCCATTGGCGATCTCAGCGCAACAGGGGATGGCGTAGGTCACTGGGGACCAGAACGTCGCGTGGTTTTTGTTCCCGATACCGTACCGGGCGATCGCATCACGGCAAAGCTCACCTTTGTCAAACCCAGCTACGCCCACGGCACACTGCTAGAGATCTTAGAACCCTCCACCCACCGCACCAAGCCCCACTGCATCGTGGCAGATAAATGCGGTGGCTGTCAGTGGCAGTCTGCGGTGTATGACTATCAGCTCAGTGCTAAGCGCGATCAGGTGGTGCAGGCGTTAGAACGCATTGGTAAGTTCTCTAACCCTCCTGTAGAAGAAGTCTTAGCCGCTCCCTCGCCCTTTGGCTATCGCAATAAATCGACCTATCCCCTCGGGTTTGCCATTGACCAAGGCAAGCGAAAGGTTCAAGCAGGCTATTACCAAAAGCGTAGTCATAAACTCATTAACCTGAACCAATGCCCCGTCCAAGATCCACGTCTAAACCCCATTCTGGCGTACCTAAAACTAGAAATTCAGAAACAGGACTGGTCAATCTACAACGAGCAGTCCCACAAAGGTGAACTGCGTCACCTGTCTCTGCGTGTGGGACGACGCACTGGCGAAGTGTTAGTAACCCTGGTGTCTCGGACGGGCAATAACCTCACGGGAATTGAAGAAGCAGCCAAGTCTTGGATGAAAGCCCATCCTGAAATTGTGGGGGTTTGCTTAAATGTGAACGGCGATCGCACCAACCGCATCTTTGGCACCCAAACCCGACGGGTGGCAGGTCAACCCTTTTTGCGCGAGGGTTTTGCAGGGCTGACCATTCAGGTTCATCCCAATACGTTTTTCCAGGTTTATACAGAACAGGCCGAAGCCCTCTTGCAGGTGATTCTAGACCACCTCGATCTCCAAGGTCATGAGACAGTTTTAGATGCTTACAGCGGTATTGGAACCCTTACGCTTCCAGTTGCGCGTGTGGCAAAATCTTGTCTGGGTCTGGAAGTTCAGGCCGATGCTGTGGAGCAGGCAATTGAGAATGCTGTGCTCAATGACATTACCAACGTCACGTTTCAAGTGGGCACCGTTGAGCAAAGTTTAGTTGATCTGGAATTGCAGCCGGATGTGGTGCTGCTAGACCCACCCCGTAAAGGGTGTGAAGCTGGGGTTCTGCAAAATCTAATTGAGCGTCGAGTGCCTCGTGTGGTGTACATAAGCTGTAATGCTGCCACCTTAGCGCGTGACCTACAAAAGCTTTGCCACGAAGGCCCATACAAATTGGTGCGCGTCAAACCCGCCGACTTTTTTCCCCAGACTGCCCATGTGGAATGTGCTGCCTTTTTAGAGTGTGAGGCCAGCTAACTCCCATCATGACCGATGCGCTATTTAACGCCTATGAATCTTTATTCATCTGGATTGGCCTAGGCGTTTTGCTCTTCCGCATTTTGCCCAACCAAGTCCCTAGGCTTCTGGGACGCAGTTTATTTTGGGTAGGGATGCCCGTTGAGATTTTTGCCCTAGCGCGTCGCACAGATTTCTCAAAATTGGTCTGGCTTGCCCCCACTGCCACGATCTGTACGCTGCTGATCGGCCTGGGTCTTTCACTAAGCTTTTTGCAACTGAGTCAACGGTGGCCTCAAGATTGGCTTGGTCTCCAGAGTGAAACCCATAAAGGGAGCTTTGTGCTGTCTTCCATGCTGGGGAATACGGGTTTTGTGGGACTGGCGATCGCCGCATCTATCCTCAATCCAGATAATTTGGGCCTTGCCGCCTTTTTTACCGTCATGCATAACGCGATGGGACTCTACGGCGCGGGAGTGTTAGTCGCAGATCACTTTGGCGAAAGAGAGGAAGGGGATGAACCGAGCCAGCGCCCCTGGTGGAAGTCCTTGCTGGCGGTAGTGAAAGTTCCGTCTTTATGGGCATTTCTGCTGGGGGCTTTAACCCAATCGGTAGCATTCTCAGCAGTCGCTGAAGTGACCCTTCAGAAATCCATTTGGGTTGTGATCCCCTGTGGATTTTTGCTGATGGGGATGCGACTGAGTCAGCTCAAAAACTTGCGGAGTCTTGCCTGCGGGGTGGTGCCTGCATTCATCAAAGTGGTGCTAATGCCTACCATGATTGCGCTCATTACACCTGTATTAGGCATTGTCGGTGAACCCCGCTTGGCCCTAGTGTTGATGGCGGGTACTCCTACCGCACTGACAGCTCTCGTTTTAGCAGAAGAATATAACCTTGATCGTGAGCTAATTGCGAGTAGCATTGCTCTCAGCATGCTAGCTTTGATTCCGCTAGTCCCGCTCTGGTTAACGCTTTTGGCTTAGCAGAACGCGCTCAAAATAGAATTTTCAATCGCCAAGGGAGAAGTTTTGTCAGTCAATCAAGGCGATCGCACTGGAGCGAGTGCCTACACTTTTGAATGCGGCAGTTGGGGTTGGAAATGCTTGGGCCAAATGCGATCGCAGAAGAACAGCGTCCCTGACGCCACACAAAGGGGCACCGTCACCAGATTCAGCAACGGAATACTGACTAAAAAGAGGGACACCAATCCAAAACTAGCAGTGGCAGGAATGGTTCCATAAATAATGCCGAGTTTCTGCCGAAACTTAAGACGACGACGCTCTAGAGGGGCATCTAAAAAATCGAGACACACCAGCGTTGCCCCTAGGGTGACACCGCCAATGGTTGCAAGGGTAGAACCCAGGCCAGGTAGGGCATTGAGGATGAGGCAAGTACCTCCAATCGTGATCAGCAGCACAAGCTTTTTTAGCTCAAATAAGACGGCTCGCCCCACCTCTTGGAGGGGGCTGATTTCAATGATCTCAAGTTGATGGGTTTGGATCTGCTCAATTTTTTCAGAGAGTTTTCCATACCACGGTGCCCCCAACAGCGTCCCAAACTGGGCCAGGAGGATGCCAATCACCAAAAACAGCCCCAGACTAAGCAAGACTCGAACGACCCAACCAAGACCATTTCCCACATCATCTAGAAAACCGAGCCAGGATGGCAAGTGAGTCACCCACTGGGCCAAGACCCCATCAAAATGATTGATTTCGACATTAATCCACTGCCAGCTTGGGGTAAAAATGCCCAGGTATAGCCCAACGCCTAGCAAGACGTTGAGTAAAAGTGGAAAAATTAGATAGGTTAGCAGGAACGGTTTGCTCAAAAACAGTGCCAGTGCGCGAAAGGCATAGGTGCCGCCCGTAATTAGTCCGGTCATAGATAAATTCCGCTAAGCAGCCAATTGGTGAGGTTTTTGAGGGAAATTAATGGAGATCATCGGAAAAATCAGGTGTGTCGGTAGGGGCAGGTTTAGCCAACGCCCTATGGGTTATGTCCCCAACCTTTCAGCAAAACCTGCCCTTACAAAGTTGTGGTATTTAGTCCCAGGTTCTTAAGTATTGGTGAGGGGCCGAAATAATCCAAAGACAGCGGTATAGCCATGCAAGAAGGTCGCGTTGCCCACCTGTCCAATTTCGCCCTGACAGAAAAAACCACAGATCGGCGTTGTGCCCACAAATCGTCGAAATAACTGCGTGTCAAAGTCCTGCTGTCCATAAAAGCGTTCGCCTCGACCCACGCAGTTGAACAGCAATGCGCCTGCTGGGGCCGAAGGTTGGTCAGCATGTTTGGCTTGATAATCAATGAGCAGCATTTCTAACTCCTCCGCAGAGGCTTCGGCATCCCGCAGGTGGAACTGAATCCGCTGCCCAGGCCGAATGCGATCGCCAATGGCAATAGCCCCAATCCGAGGATCCACTCCCAGCAGATTGCGGATCAGGAAATCGCCGGTTTCCAAGGTTGTCTTAAACCCATCGCGCACAATGCCCACAGATAGAGCATTCTGGGCCTTAGCCCGATCATCCTCATCTAAGGTATCTAAGGCTCGATGAAGCGCCTCAAGGGCCGTTTGTATCTTGGTATCCACCACTGCTGCGGTTTCCCAACGCTCGCCCTCTGGATGGGCCTCCACCTGAAGCAAGACATGGCGATCAGACTCTGCCACGCGCAGCAGCGGGCCGACAGGCCGACAGCCTTGGGCCACAATCGTCTCCACTGAGATATTCCCGCTGAGCGCAACGCCCACTGCACCCTCCCGGAGCAAGCGACCTTTACAAAACAGTCCGCTGCCCCCCAACGCCGATACCCCAGTGGTTAAACCGCCAATTTTGACCGCTTGAGGATAGGCATAATCAAGCCCCTGAAGGAGGTCGTTAATGCGCGCACTCATGGCATCGCCGAGTAGAATAAAGTGAGGATTCTCAGCAGGATCTACGCCCAACGCCTCTACCCACGCATCTGGGGAGCTATCTAAATCCGGTAGGTTTTCGGGTCGAAGGACAAAGGAATGAATTTTGACGTCGGGCAAGGAGGCCAGGGTGAGCGAAATAGCCGGTTCGTCTTCAATTTCTTGGGGGCGGCCTGAGGTTGATTGCCCAATAATGCCACTTCCCCCACAGCCCAAAATGGGGGTATTGCCTAGTCGTTCTTGGAGTAAAGGCATCAACCTTGGATATTCACTGGCATAGGCATCTGCGATAAAAACCAAGGCGAGGTCAGGCGCTTGCCCTAAAGACGTCTTGGCTTTGTCCACCACTTCTTTAACCGCTGCCTCAAGAGAGGGACGAGTTGAGATAGCGCTAGTCCACTTCATCTATCCTCCTTGTTGCCAAAATCAATGACCTAAAACCCATCTAAATCCGTCTCAATTTAAAACGCTACATCTTTTGGCTTAGGATGCAAGACCTTGCGCCTCTAAAAGGTGTCATGGGTCTAAGTCAAAATCGTTCTATAAGATCTATTGTGACATTCTAGAACCCAAAGCGTAGCTTTAATCACAGCCTTACACTGGCGGAGGGATTTTGCTGACCCGTTTCGGCCCAAAACGCATTAAAGTTGAGGGTGTTCACCAACTTGCGTTTTAGTGAGGAGACGGCTTAATGCCCACCCCAGAAAATTTTTTAACCTATACCCAATGGTGCGGTATTGCGACGTTGGCCTTAGCTGGGTTGGCTATCTTAGCCTTTGTCTTTAAGTGGGGTTTCCGGTTTCGGCTGGTGGGCGCAACGGGGTTCATGGGCGTGTTGACCTTTGGGTTAGTCTCCTTGACGTTTATCCCTTTGGCCCAGACAGTGATTCCCAATTCCACAAAATATTCTTTGGTCTACGATACGGGCGCGGCTGATGTTGTGATTGCAGTTGCACCCAGCATTACGCAGCCCCAGCTTGAGGCCACCTTAAAACAGGCTGCTACTAATTTATTTTCTCCAGGCCGATTGGGCCAGGGCACGACACAACTTAGAGTTAGGGCGCGGACGGTGATCCATCCCCAAGCGGGTGTTTCGGTGCCCCTATACCTGGGGGAAGCACGGCGATCGCTTGCAACACGGCAGAATGAAACCATGGAGATTTCGGTGTTTGAGCAAAATATGGCGCAGTTGCCTCAGTCGACCAAAGCCTCTTGAGTTTTATGAGTCTTGAATGCTGGGCGTGTTTGCCAGTGCATTAGCCCCCTCACACATCTGCTCAATTTCTGCGGGAAGCCAGTCGTGGGGGGCTTTACAGTGATGGGCAATCAGTAACCCCCATAGGCCCTTCGGGACTAAAATGGGCACCGCCAAGTTGGCGCAGATCTGAATGCTTTGCAAGAAATCACGGTGACAGTCGTGGATAGGGGCAGTGAGGGTATTGGCGATCGCCCGCACTCTTCCGCCCTCATACAGCGCTGCGTACTCAGCGTTAAAGCAGTCATCCGCACCCGTAGAGCCTAAAATGGTAAACCCTGGCTCACTGAGAGCTTCGCAGACGACCTGTCCTTTCCAGTGTCGAAAAAAATAGTACAGCACCACCCGATCTGCATGGAGTTGTTCCTGAAGGTGCAAAGTGATAGCTTGCACCGCAGTATCCCGCTGGAGATTTCCTGCCATGCGATTTAATATCCGTTGCAGCATCTGATGTTCAGATACAGAAGGGTGCTTCAGCTCTAGATTAGACAGATCTTCCACAGGGTTCTGGGGTTATAAATAGGATTCAAAATGTCGGGTTAGCCACCAGACTAACGCAAACTATCTTAATGGGTTAGCTGGCTTGTGTATCCATAGTCCTTCTCCTATTTTAAGGCTGGAGTAAGGCCTTAAAATACTCCGTAAGATGCCCTGGCATGAGGTTAATGCCCAGCATCGATTTAATCAGGTAAAAAGTCAGCACAATAAAGGTGCTGATGGTCAAGTTTGCCCCCAGGAGCAGGAGTATGGCTGTAATGGTATTCCCGAACTTGGTTAATCCTTGAACAGCATGAGACCGTCGCTGATCTCGTCGATCTTTGCCCACCATCAACACGACATAAAATCGAGTAACGACGAGATCAACCGAAAACCGAATATCAATCAACTTCGGTCGCGGCGGCTGGGCACTAGGCATTTCCATTGATTCAACAGATGGATCTGTCGAATCGGCGTAAGGTTCCCTATCGATGTTGTCAAATCGGTTAGGCATGATGGGTCGCAAAAAGACGATAAAGGCGAACGCCCGTTCCGAGTCCGCTCCAGGTAAGTCCCAAAATGAAGCCAAAGGATGGAATATGGCTCAATCGCCAGGGTTTTAAGCAGGAGCGGGCAAAGCCTAGGATTAAAATCAACAGTCCGCCTCGCAACCATAGTTCGAGTAAAGATGCTGCCCAGACTTGGGCGATCGCATGGGGACTTGTCTGGGGATGGGCATTGGTGACGGTTGCGAACCCTATCAGCGCCACCAGCCACACCATCGCTGGGGCGATCGCCGCTTTCCCAGCCCAGGCCAAATGAAGGGTGACAGCGAGTGTTCCCAGCCAAATCAAAAATGAAACGCTGTAGGCCGTCAGCCCTAAACCCAGCCCACAGGCAATAAACCACAACAATAGGACATAGAACCCAGATCTAATCCCATAGAGGACGCGATACTTTTTTGGCAGAACGGTCATGGCGGATCGTTAAACCCATAGATCATGAAGGCTATCTTCCAGCATTCACTAGAAACAAGCCATTTCGATCATGGGGTGTCTAAAATGGCAGCGAAGGTCTCTGCCTGCGTGGGCCGATACCCTAAATGAACGCTTAAAAAAGGCTGTGTCAACGATGAATCAACTTTCCAAACGCTTACTGGCAATCGGTTTATGCTGTGTTGCATTGTGGATGGGAGGAGAAGGGAGTGCGATAGCTGCGCACCCAGAGTCCGCTGTGTCAGCATTTACCCTCGCCCCACTCCCCTACGACTACAGCGCTCTGGAACCCTACATTGATACCCAGACCATGCAGCTTCACCACGATAAGCACCATGCAGCCTACGTGGCGAACCTCAACAAAGCCCTTGACCAACATCCCGAATTGAAAGACAAGACGCTGGAAAACCTGGTTAAAGCACCCGACCAACTCCCTGAAGATATCCGCAGCGTGGTTCGCAACAATGCAGGCGGACACTATAACCACACGATGTTCTGGACAATCATGAGTCCAAAGGGGGGTGGAGAGCCTACAGGGGAACTGGCAACGACCATTAACAAAACCTTTGGCAGTTTTGAAAAATTTCAGCAAGCCTTTGAAGCTGCTGGTGCAAAACGGTTTGGCAGTGGCTGGGTTTGGCTGATTAAAACGCCTGAAGGCAAGCTAGAGATTACCACCACGCCCAATCAAGATTCCCCGCTAGCCAATGGCGCATTTCCCGTCATGGGGAATGATTTGTGGGAGCACGCCTACTATCTGAAATACAAAAACAGTCGCCCCGAATATCTTAAAGCCTGGTGGAAAGTCGTCAATTGGCCTGTAATCAGCAAACGCTTTGAAACTGGCCATGCTTAGGGTCATCAGCAATTCTCATTATGCAGAATCCTTTCTGTGAAAAGGTTTTAGTCGATATACCTTGCATCACCCCCCGCAATACCCCCGTATAAAGGGGGGAAGAATATGGTCTTGCTCCCACCCCAAGACAAGGGGAGGGCTGGGGTGGGGTAATGCAGGGTGTATCGGCAATATTTTTCATAATGAGAATTACTGCGTCAAAAAAGTTTGGCTGTCTCTTCTCAGCGTCAAGTGTTACGATAAAAATGTTAAGTATTTTTTACGAATTGGGTGAAAGAGCTGTCACCCCCGCGTGCTAGCGCGAAAAATTACAGCTTAAAGTACTGACCTTTTTAAATCGCTTGACAGGCTTGGAACAATTTTTATGAGTCTTCCCATTCGGAACGTTGCCATTATTGCCCACGTTGACCACGGCAAAACCACCCTTGTAGATGCACTGCTGAAGCAGTCCGGCACGTTCCGAGAAGGAGAAGAGGTTCCTGATTGCGTCATGGACTCTAACGCTATTGAGCGAGAACGCGGCATCACCATTTTGTCTAAGAATACAGCGGTACGTTATAAGGATACCCTTGTCAACATCGTAGACACCCCTGGTCACGCGGACTTCGGCGGCGAAGTGGAGCGGGTTTTGGGCATGGTAGACGGCTGTTTGCTGATTGTAGATGCCAACGAAGGCCCGATGCCTCAGACTCGTTTTGTGCTTAAAAAAGCGCTCGAAAAGGGCTTACGTCCTATTGTATTTGTCAACAAAATTGACCGTCCTCGGGCAGATCCCCACATTGCAGTGGATAAGGTGTTGGACTTGTTTCTAGAGCTGGGTGCAGACGATGACCAGTGCGACTTCCCCTACCTATTTGGATCAGGGTTAGGTGGGTTTGCAAAAGAGAAACTTGAAGACGAGAGCGTGGATATGATGCCTCTGTTTGAGGCGTTGCTTCAGCATGTTCCACCTCCTGCGGGCGATGCCAGCCGTCCTCTACAAATTCAGGTCACAACCCTGGACTACTCAGAATATTTGGGTCGGATCATTATTGGCAAAATCCATAATGGCACCATTAAGGCAGGCCAACAGGCTGCCCTGATTAAGGAAGATGGCAGCATTGTGAAGGGCAAAGTTTCAAAGCTCTTGGGCTTTGATGGCCTGAAGCGGGTGGAGCTAGAGTCCTCTTCGGCAGGGAACTTGGTTGCCGTTGCTGGTTTTGCAGATGCCAATATTGGCGAAACCATTACCGACCCCAGTGACCCTCAGGCACTCCCCATGATTAAGGTGGACGAACCCACCTTGCAAATGACGTTCTGCGTGAATGACTCTCCTTTTGCGGGGCAAGAGGGCAAGTTTGTCACCTCCCGTCAACTGCGCGATCGCCTCATGCGTGAGCTAGAAACCAATGTGGCATTGCGCGTGGAAGAAACTGACTCTGCCGATAGCTTTGCGGTATCTGGTCGGGGTGAGCTGCACTTAGGCATCTTGATTGAAAACATGCGCCGTGAAGGCTATGAGTTCCAAGTGTCTCAGCCTCAGGTGATTTACCGCGAAGTCGCGGGTCAACCCTGTGAACCGTTTGAGTACCTGGTGCTAGACGTACCCGAAGATGGCGTGGGCGGCTGCATTGAGCGCCTAGGCCAACGCAAGGGCGAAATGCAAGATATGCAGGTAGGGATTCATGGGCGATCGCAGCTTGAGTTTGTGATTCCTGCTCGTGGGCTAATTGGCTTTAGAGGTGAGTTTATGCGTCTCACACGGGGTGCAGGCATCATGAACCACAGCTTCTTGGAATATCGCCCGCTGGCAGGGGATATCAACGCTCGTCGCAACGGCGTGTTGATTTCCTTTGAAGAAGGCATCGTGACGTTCTACTCCCTCAAAAATGCTGAAGATCGCGGCCTATTCTTTATTGAACCTGGCACCAAGGTCTATCGCGGCATGATTGTGGGCGAAAACAATCGCCCTCAAGATCTAGAGCTGAACCTGTGTAAAGCGAAGCAGCTCACCAACCACCGGAGCGCCACAGGAGATGAACTTGTTCAGCTTCAGGCTCCGATGGAAATGAACCTTGAACGGGCGCTGGAATATATTAGTTCCGATGAGCTAGTAGAAGTGACACCAGAATCCATTCGTCTGCGTAAGATGACAAACAAGAAGCTGGCAAAACGTTAGATTGCTGCTATCCAAATCTGAGTTCGGGTTAACCCGAACTCAGATTACTTAGGATCGTGGATTAAATAAGACCCAGAATTAGGCTGGTGGTTGAAACCGCGTCTATAAGAACGATGTCCGCCTTCGCGGACTAGGAGAAGATTTCAACCCGCGCAGGCGGGTTTTGTTCTTGTAGCCGCGATTAAAATCGCGGGATTTTATTTAATCCACGATCCTTAGGGTTAAGTTGGGCAGCTAAATCTTTAGCTTCTTGGGCGCTAAAGTTTCCTGTAATTACAGCAGTACCGGCAGTAATTCTGATTTTAGCGTAGTGCGCAGAAACAATTGGATAGCTTATTTAGAGGTCAGAACAAATTTGATCAAGCTAAGTAGGTAGACTGAATTAGCTATAAAACGGGTTTCGGCTCCGCTCAACCCTCAATTCCCGTATTAGCGCGGGTTGAGCGAAGTCGAAACCCCAACCCCATCGGTAATTTAATTATGTCTATCTACTTACCATGTTGTTTTCAATCAGAGATTTTAGATTAATATTCTTATTTATTCTTTCGGTATTTGTATTTTTCTATTCATTATTTTATCCTGGGAAAACACTTGTAGACGCAGTTGATCGCGGAAATATAGTAACTGTCAGAAGTTATTTAGAGAATAGTGGAACTCCAAATCCAAAAAATTTTTTTGAAAGTAATCCTCTCTTTGTTGCTGCTGATAGAGGTCAAGAAGAAATTGTTGAACTACTTCTTAAAAAAGGTGCAAAAGTCAACGTTTACAGTATGGAAAGTACTCCATTACATCAGGCTGTAGCCGCCAAAAATTTAAATATTGTAAAAATGCTTGTCGAGCATGGTGCTGAGATTAATGCTATTGACAAACACAATAAAAAGACTCCCTTAGATTACGCAATGTTTGTAAATGATTCTTCTATTACTTCATATCTAAGAAAACATGGTGCCCTTTACTCTGCCAAATTACTCCGCAAAAAACAAAAAAATCTCTTGGTGGAGAAAAGGTTCTCTGAGAAGGCAATCACTTTTCAAAAAAAGAGAGAGTTGATCGCGCTTGTACCGAGATTGAGGAGTGGAAGAATATTGCGGCTTCTGAGTTGTGCAGTCAGAGTTGAGGCGTTCGTGGCTAGGTGAAGAGGGCTATCACACTTGAGCTATGAATGTGATCGCAGCCAATCCTCCAAATCAGCCGAACCAGAGAAATCTAGCAACGCTTCACCCAGCGATTCCAATTCTTCTAAGGGAAGGGATTCAACCTGCGATCGGATTTCCGATGAGAGAGACCCCACACGCCGAGAGAGGAGGCGAGGAATGAGCGATCGTGCTTCCTGAACCGCACCCCGCTCAATGCCCTGCTCAATGCCCTGCTCAATGGCTCGTTCAAGTCCAAATCGTTCCGCATTCGTTACATAAGTCACCTTTCGTTCCTCCTCAAATGATTGAAGTTCCTGCCAAAACTCACGTTCAACCGCCTCCGGCAAAATTAAGATCCAATCGATAAAGTGATATAAATTCAAAACCTCCTGTCGTCCAAAACCCTTCTCATAGAGCGCCCTCGTCAACCGAAACTTCCAAGCCTTGCGTTGATCCACATTGCGCTTTGTCTCAATCACCTTCAGATGAGCCATCACCACCGTTGCAAAGGGATTATCACTTGATTCTAATTCATCCATGTGATCGCGCCAATCCAATAGCTTAACCGTCCCAAACTCAAAATGGAGTCTCGTATCAGGGTAGATTGCCCTATACTCATGGGGTCGCCAAGACAAGCTCTCATCGCAAAGAATCGCCAGACTGATCGGGACTTGACGGAATTGGTCAAAAATCCTGAGGCAATAGATAAACATTCTTTCCTCAAACTCAGTCTCAGACTGACTTTGCACCTCTAGATGCAGCAATAACCAAAGTTCCGTTCCGCCCTTGAGCCAAACCTTGACCAATTGATCCGCATAGCGCCGCCCAACTTCAGCATCCTGGGAGACTTTCTGAAACTCTTTGTCCAAAAACTCATAGGGCCTATCCCAGTCAATCAAATCCGAGGTATGGGGAAAGAAAAAGGTGATCGCCTGGGGGAAATAAGCCCTGAGAATGTCCTTCCACGGGCCATCTAGATCTGCTCTGGGTTCAGTCATTGAAGGTGCAAGATAATGGCGATCGCTCTGATTGTAGAGCAAACGACATTCTCTGATTAAGAATACCGCCCTTGATTAAGCCTGCGATCACTTTTGCCTCCGCCTGATCGACTTCCCAGAGGTTGATGACATGGAAATCTTGTCTATCCTGAAGCCCAAGGAAATTGGTCTCAAAGCGATCGCAAACAACCGTTGGATCAGAAGGTGGCAAAATATTGACCAACATCGCGTTTGCCCAAGCAAGGATGAGCGCACTGGCTCGGGCAAACGATGGGCGGCAAAAATTAACCCTATCAACTTTCCGTAGATCCGCTAAAATCCCTACCGATCTTTATGCATCATGCCCCGAGCTTCTTTGTCGCCACCGCGACCACTGTGACGACGACCATGATGATCTTTCATCAACTGAGCCGCCTTTGTGCGTTGCTCTGGGGTTAGAACCTGCCGAATCTTGAGCATTGTGTCAAAACGGCGATCCTCCGCCTGCTGACGCAGCGCTTGAGTTTCTCGGTGCTGCTGACGGAGCTGATCGTCACTGGCATTGCCCGTCATCAGAGACTGCTGCTTTTCAAAAGCGGTCTTCATTTGCTGGCGCAGGCTCATGGAAGAAGTCTTTTCTTGGTCGCGAATCTGTTTGATTTGGGCTTTTTGATCAGCGCTGAGGTTCAGTTGCTCCTGCCACTTGTCGCCCCAGCCGCCCTTGCCGCGATCGCCCCGTTCGGGTTTACCTTGATCGCCCGCTGCGGGAGTAGACTGTGCGATCGCCGCAGTATGTAAAATCGATTGAGTCATCACAACACCGCCAGCTGGGATAAGCAAAGAAGCAGCGCCAGCCAAAAGTAAAGAACGTAGTTTCATTTCAAAATTCTCCTAGAGTATCTTGCGTCAAAGGCGCTGAGCTAAATTGGCTTACCTTTGTTCACCCTTTAATCTTATGAATTCTGAATCCAACGCAACAGGATCGGAATGCCTAACCTTAATAGGTCTTAGGATCGAACTCCCTTTAGAACTTTAGTACTAGTCCTAGCCCCAGCAATCCAAACCCTTAGATCCTATTAAGGCTCTGGTGCACTGTTCTATATTGAAGATCTAAGCGAAATTATATAACGCCCCACAAAATGCGACGCTTGCCCTGGCTCAAACATCCTTTCCCCCTCTTGCTGTATTTAGAGTGGGTACTGTTGGGCATTGCAGTACTCACCGCGCTGCCCAACCCGTTCAGACCGGAACGACACAGAATGTTTCGGATGGCGGCAGAGGGATTGGGTACAGAACCCTTTATCTTAGGCATATTTCTATGCATTGGCGTAATTGGGCTTTTGGGCCTTCGATTGCCCTATCAAAAGTCTCAGATCCAGAAAATTCTTTTTACAGCATTAGGCTTCGGACTCTGCTGGCTCACCATTTTCTGGGGCGGTTTGGGGGGCAATAGCTTTCCTGCCCTTCTGCTGATTGTGGTGGTTCGGGCCTGTCTCTTATTTTCATGGAACGGTCGCTTTGCTATAGCCCTGCTGGCCTTCAGTGCTTTTGTCCTCAGATTGCTTCTAGGAATTCGCCGTTTTCTAGATCCTGAAATGGCACGTCCTGAGAGATTCCCGCACCGCCTCTCACCAGAACAAGTCCAAACAGCCGTCTTTAACCTAACGCTGAATTCGGCACTCTTGTTTGGATTGGTGCTGGTGTTTGTGCTGTTGATGGTGGGCGCTATTTTGACCGAACGCCAAAGCCGCGATCGCCTCTCCCTTGCCAATGACCGCCTTCGTCGCTATGCATTGCTGATTGAAAACCAAGCCACCCTGCAAGAACGCAATCGCATCGCTCGTGAAATCCATGATTCCGTCGGTCATGCCCTGACAGCACAAAGTATTCAGCTTGAAAATGTGGCAGTGTGGCTCCCTGAAAATGTAGCCCGTGCCGAGGAGCATTTGCAAAAAGCACGGGGGTTAGGCAAAGAAGCGCTCCAGAATGTGCGCCAGTCCGTTGCAACCATGCGCCAGCCGCCGCTCCAGGGTCAATCCTTTAATGACGCGATTGAAAAGCTGGTAAATGAGTTTGAACGCACTACGGGTATTCAGACAGTGGTGCAGATTCAGATTGCTCAGGGATTGCCGACGGATATTGCGATCGCCCTTTACCGGATTGTGCAAGAAGCCATGACCAACATCGCCAAACACAGCCAAGCCACCCAGGTTAATCTGAAGCTGAGCGAAACCCCTACAGAATTGGAACTCCTCATCGAAGACAACGGACAAGGATTTGACCCCACTCAAAACACCACAGGGTTTGGTCTCCAAAGTATGCGAGAACGCACCGAATCCCTAGGGGGGTTGTTTTACCTCAACAGTCAGCCTGGAAAGGGCTGCCGTCTCCATCTCAATATTCCCCAGGGAGGGCGCGTATGATTCGGCTGTTGCTGGTAGACGATCAGGGCATCATTCGTGAAGGACTGCGCAGCCTGCTAGAAACAAAGCCCGACTTAACCATTATTGGCGAAGCCGAAAATGGCAAAGCCGCTGTCGAGTTAGCCCTTTCTCTTCAGCCCGATGTGGTACTCATGGACGTGCGGATGCCGATCATGGACGGGGTCGCGGCCACCCGTGCGTTAACAGCCCAAGCACCTGACATTAAGGTTCTAGTCTTAACCACCTTTGACGATGACGAGTACGTTACCCAGGCACTGCGCTGCGGGGCCAAAGGCTATTTGCTCAAAGACACGCCTTCTACCGAACTGGCAGATGCCATTCGAGCGATCCACCGAGGGTATACCCAGTTTGGGCCAGGGTTGATGGAAAAGGCATTTTCCAGTGCGCCTGTAGTAGAGGAACCCCCAGAAGCCTTTACCCAACTCACCCCACGGGAGCAGGAGGTGTTGCAGCTTATTGCAACGGGATGCAGCAACCGCGAAATTGCCGAGAAGCTCTACATTTCTGAGCGGACGGTCAAAAATCACGTCAATAGTTTATTGAGAAGGCTGAACCTGCGCGATCGCACTCAGGTTGCAATCTTGGCGGCGAAATGGTCTTTGTGAACCCTACATTCTGTAAAAAAACTAAGGAGTGCTTCAGGGGTGTGAGAGCATGGAGCATATGAGCCGCGTTCAATAGAATTTGCAATGAAACAAAATCGCACGTCAACCGCCATCATTACGGGTGCCTCCTCAGGAGTTGGCTTATATACCGCCAAAGCCCTTGTTGATAAGGGATGGCATGTTGTCATGGCCTGCCGCGATGTTCGCAAAGCGGGTGAAGCCGCTCAATCCGTTGGGCTACCCCAAGATAGCTACAAAATTATGCAAATTGACTTGGGTGACTTAGACAGTGTGCGTCGCTTTGTGCGGGAGTTTAGCGCCAGTGGTAGATCCCTCAATACGCTGCTGTGCAACGCGGCCATTTATCTACCGCTGATCAAAGAACCACTCCGTAGCCCTGAAGGCTATGAGCTAACCATGACTACCAATCATTTGGGTCATTTTCTCCTCTGCAATCTCATGCTGGATGAGTTTAAGAAATCCACTGCCAACGATAAGCGGATTGTGATTTTAGGGACTGTCACCCACAACCCCGATGAGCCAGGGGGCAAGGTTTATCCACGCCCCGATTTGGGCAACTTTGAAGGGTTTGAAGCAGGCTTCAAGGATCCGGTCACAATGGCGGATGGCAAAAAGTTTGAACCTGTTAAAGCCTATAAAGACAGCAAGGTTTGCAATGTATTGACGATGCGTGAATTGCACCGTCGTTATCACGATTCAACGGGTATTACGTTCACTTCACTTTACCCAGGCTGTGTGGCAGATACGCCGCTATTCCGCAATCACTATCCTCTGTTTCAAAAGCTGTTTCCGCTGTTTCAGAAATATATTACCAAGGGTTATGTCTCCCAAGAACTCTCTGGGGAACGAGTTGCTGCGGTGATGGCAGATCCTGAGTATCAACAATCGGGGGCTTACTTTAGCTGGGGCAATCGTCAAAAGGAAGGGCGAGAGTCTTTTGTTCAAAAGGTTTCTTCTCAGGCGCGGGATGATGCAAAGGGCGATCGCATGTGGGATCTCAGTGCGAAGCTGGTGGGTTTGGTGTAATATCCCACTTTTGATTGAGCCTGCTTTGAAAATAAAGAACTAAGCTGAGGTTAAGGGTGGTAATGGAGGAGACCCTTCATCCGTTAGATATTTGATGGGATGTTGAAAGCTTTTCAATTAGTCAGGAAAATCTTCCAAGATTAAACCACCCACCCTCAAGGATTCATGATGAACAGCTTATCTAGAACTTTAAAAAATGTCAGCGTTGCGCTACTTGCGCTAGGGACGATGGGCATCTCTACCGTTCCTGCCAGAATGGCTCAGTCTGCCGATGTCAATGTAAAAGGCCCGACGGTAAATTGCAAAAAGGTGAATGCTAAAGCATCTGCGCCAGATGTAGGGGTTTCGATACCCAATGTCAGTAAGTTAGTGCCTAACGTTGGCAAGCTCTTACGCAAAGGGGTTGGGGTTCCTGCGCCAGATACCAATGCTCCCAATGTATCTGCACCAAGGGTCAGTGCTTCTGCGCCAAGTAAGTCTTGTGCTAAAGCGCCCAGCAAAGGCTCTCCGAAATAGCCGCAGAATGTCTAAGGTTTCTTCAACTCAAGGCGATCGCAGGTCAGGTTTACAGTTCAGTAGTCAGCATATTGTCCTTGGTAATAGCATTGTCATGAACAAAGGTATCTCCCCACGCACAGGATGATGCAAAGGGCGATCGCATATGGGATCTCAGCGCGAAGGTGGTAGGTCTGGGATAGCGTGAGGATGAGCGATCGCAGGTATGGGATGGGCGATCGCCCCCAACAACCTCAGGCACAGGCATCCAACGGACTAAGAACGCCTCTGCCTCCCTTATTGAGCACATGGGTATAGATCATGGTTGTCTTCACGTCTTTGTGACCGAGCAATTCTTGGACAGTGCGGATATCGTAATGGTTCTGCAATAGCTGAGTGGCAAAGCTATGGCGAAACGTATGACAGCTCACTCGCTTGTCCATCTTGGCGAGGAATCCAGCCTGTTTCACTGCCTTTTGGAGACCACTTTCATCCAGATGATGTCGTCGCACAATGCCGCTGCGCGGATCTTTAGAAATGCGCTCTGATGGAAAAACATACTGCCAGATCCACTGCCGCTCTGCATTGGGGTATTTTCGTTCAAGAGCATAGGGCAGATAGACCGAACCGTATCCCTGTTCTAAATCTTGGTGATGGGTTCGCTGCACCTGTTGAAGATGGTTTTTGAGCTTCACGATAAGACTGGTGGGCAAAGGGGTAACGCGACTATTGCCACCTTTGCCATCGCGCACCACAATTTGCTGCTGTGCAAAATCTATGTCCTTGACCCTTAAGTGTAAAGCTTCCATTAGCCGGAGGCCACTACCGTATAGAATTTTGGCGACCAGTTGATGAGTGCCAGAGAGTTGCTCAAGGACTGCGATCGCTTCGGCATGGGTGAGAACGGTGGGCAAATATCGAGACTTTTTGGCGCGAACGGCATCAATGGAAAGCCCAACTTCTTGCCTTATGACATGGCGATAGAGAAACAGCAATGCGCAAAGGGCTTGATTTTGAGTTGAAGCGGCAACCTTTAGTTCGACCGCAAGATAAGTCAAGAAGGCTTCAATTTCTGGTGCCCCCATATCTTTGGGGTGGCGCTTGTCATGAAACAGGACATAGCGATGTGTCCAGTCCACATAAGTTTGTTCGGTTCGATAGGAATAATGCTTTACCCGAAGGGTGTCGCGCAATTGTTCGAGTAGCTTTTTAGGCGGTTCAACCATGTCAAAGAGGTTCAAAAATAGTCCATATCCTGATGATAGGATCGCCCCCAAAAAGAGACATCAGGAAAAACACTGAATTTATCCGTCTAAACGCCAGCATGGAGTAAACTATTGATTAATATCTGCCTAAACCGCTGGCAGGGCGACAAAAGCAGAATCTCATCGACCTAAACGTCGTTTAAGGATGATTAGGCGGATAACAGTCAGCTTTGCCACTCCATGCGGATGTTTAGATGGATAATTATCCGCCTAAACTGACAAATAGGATGGATAAGTGGATGATTATCAGCTTTCGTCACCTGTGCGGGGTGATTAGGCGGATGGTTTCCGCCTAAACAAGAGTTATACTGTCGCGAAGAAGTAGGGTGCATTAAACAGTTTGAGGTTAGTTACTGGCTCGAAGAATTGGCTGTGGTTTAGATTTTGGTTGTGACCGTTTATTCACAGTTCGGTCAGTTCAAAAACCTTAGCTCAAAGACTTT
>JANLSD010000119.1:0-22228 GCA_031362245.1 Acaryochloridaceae cyanobacterium OTE_25_metabat_464
CTTGCCCCACCGTACCCTCGCACTAATTTTTTTGCAGAAGTTAGCGGGTTAGTTGATCGACCAGATCTCAGAAGATTGGTAGTATAAAATAGTATTTTATACTACTGGCTACTAGCGGTCTTCAAGTACCGAAGGATCAAGCTCATGCAATCTGCCGAAAAGCTCTCGATTACGCTGCCTCCCGAAATGGCTTCTTTCATTCGTCAGAAGGTGAATTCCGGTTTATATGGCTCCAACAGTGAAATCATCCGAGAAGCCTTGCGCGGCATGATGGATCGCGATCGCCGTCTTGAAAGGCTAGATACTGCCTTTGCCCAAGGTGTTGCCGATGCCGATGCGGGACGGGTGCAGGATATTGACGATGTCCGCGCTGATTTACGTGGGCGTTTCGCTGTTGGCTCTGAAGATTCTCTGGCATGAGAGTCGTGATTACAACGGCAGCAAAGGCTGACCTGATTGCCATTGGAGATTTCATTAAGCCGAACAATCCTGAACGTGCAGTAACCTTCGTTGATGAATTATTAGATCGCTGCTACGCTTTGGCGGATATGCCCCGCCGCTATCCACTCGTTCCGCGTTACGAAAAATTCGGCATTCGTCGCACTGTGTATCAAGATTATTTGATTTTCTACCGCACCCATGAAGAAGTCATCGAGATTATTCGTGTTTTACAGGGCGCACGGGACTATGAAACCCTGCTGTTCCCAAACTCCTAGGCTAAGGGTAGGAAGAGGATATTACGGCAAAAACCCGTTTTGATCGCCCATCATTTTGTCGAGAGTTCACCTCATCTGATAAGGCTAAACCCCTTATCCCACCGTATATCTCTTCCATCTCCCTCGACAAAATAGTTCATTTTGTCGAGGGTGTACTCTGAATGCTCAATTGAATTTGGCTTATGCTGCTGTCATAAAAGTAGCATCAGTGGCTAGAGCACTTGCAAAAGATGAAATCGAAGATAACCGTTTGTGTCTACATTTTTTTGTTGGTCGGTTTGCTCATTGCCGTAAGCTACGGCACTTGGCACTGGGCTGACAATGCCAAACAGCAGTATAAAGACGTCAATGGCAAAATTACCCCCACAGAACAGCGTGCAATCGATAAAGACGCTCTAGATGCTTGGATAAAGATTCTGCAAACCTTGAGTGCGGCAGGTTTCTTCTTTACTGCCTTTGTATCGTGGAAGAACCTGCAAAATGCTGAAGACAAACTAATAACCGAGCGCTTTAGCAAGGCTGTAGAGCTGATCTCGGAGTCAGACAAACTCGAAGCTCGTATGGGCGGCATTTATCTGTTAGAGCGTATTGCTAAGGATTATCCAGAAGACCGTTCAACTGTTATGGAGGTTTTGACCGCTTATGTCCGAGCAAAGTCCCCAACAAAACCGTCGGATAGCACTACCGCACCTTCCGATCTACCAAAGGTTACGGCTGATATTCAATCCGCTTTAACAGTTATAAGTCGGCGCGACGTAGATAATGATAGAAAAGAAATATTGAACCTCAGCCGTGCTAACCTCCACGGAGCAAACCTGCTTGGTGCAAACCTCCACGGAGCAAACCTCAGCCGTGCTAACCTCAGCAAAGCTAACCTCTTCAAGACCAACCTTAAGAGCGCTGACCTTCACGAAGCGAACCTCACCAATGCCAAACTTCAATTTTCCGACCTCCTTGGTGCAAACGTTAGGGATGCCAACTTCAAGGATACAGACGTTACAGGGGTACAAAATTTTAGTCTTGAGCAGCAAAGGTCTGTAAAAAATCTAAATTTCGACACATGAGGGCGAGCCTGTAGCTAGAACATGGCTTGAATTGGATGATAGAAGCTAACAGTAAGATGAAATCTATGAACCCTCGACAAATGAGTTCCTTCTGTTGAGAGTTTGCCCAAAAAGACCATAGCTCAAAGACTAAACCCTCCCTGTCGTGGCGATCGCTGCTGAACCTGCGCTTGTCTAAGCTGTTCTCGATAATCCGACAAATCCTGCTGCATCCGCTCGTGCTGATTCTCGTTTAATCCACGATCCTTAGTGAATCTGGATCCTTTCTACATGGGGTGAACCCATAGGTTTACCCCCATGCAAAAACGGTGACATTTACTCCTCTTCTTCTTCAAAGGTGCTGTTGTTTTCCTCAAAGGGCACATTGTAACCCTCAGACCACTCCACACTTTCCCCTTGAATATCCTCATCAGACGCTTCCGAGCCGCCGCCAACCACCGCCAAATCAATTTGCTGACGATAGTAGTCCACGCTCTTGATTTCCACCTCCACGCGATCGCCCAGTCGATACTGCTGCCGATTTTTGCGCCCGATGAGCGTCTGTTGCCGAGCGCGGTACTCATACCAGTCATCTTTGAGAGAACTGACGTGGACTAACCCTTCCACCAAAAGGTTTTCCAGCCGCACAAAAAAACCGTAGGACTGAATGCCCGTAATCACCCCTTGATAAACCTCGCCCGTGCGCTGCTGCATCTGCTTGGTTTTCTTGAGACCCAAGAAGTCTTGCTCTGCTTGACGGATGAGCTGCATTTGCTCATTGAGGGGTGACACCACCTCCGCAAGGGCACTTTCAATTTCCCGCTGCTGTTCGGGGGGCAGTACATTCCAGGTGATTTGACCGTGGCAGGCACTGTGACGCAAGTTCACCTGTTCCTTCGAGCGGGCACTCTTGCGATCGCGTCCGTGGGTCAAAGCCGTACTCAAAATTCGCAGATTCAGCAAATCGGCATAGCGATTGAGGGGAGAAACAAACTGCCCATAATCTCGCACGTAGGCTAACCCAAAGTGAGGCCCAGACTGAAGGCTATAATCCACAGGCTCTAGGGTTTCGGCCAACAGCTCAAACAAAATGGGTGCCGTATCCAGGGGCAAGATTTTTTCAGCAAACTTTTGAAAATCTTGGGGCAAAACCGTATTTTCTTGAGCCAGCGTCATCGCCAATCCTGAATTTTCCAGGAGCTTCAAGAAATCCTGAAGCTTCTGAGCATCGGGAGATGCCTGAACCTGGAACATCACCGGAACCCCTAACACCTGTAAATGGGTGGTGAGGAGATAGTTCGCTAAAATCAACGCCTCTGCTACCGCCTGCCGTCCGGTTGGGAGCAGGGTGTCGGCAATTACCCCACTGCGTCCGTCATCGCCAAACATGCGCGGGTGGACTTCTGGCATCATGACCAGCTCAAAGTCTCCACGATCGTGGCGCTGCTTGGAAAGCTGTTGGGCCACCGCCTGGAACTGATCCACCCACTCAAAGATCTCGGCTAAGTCCGCAATGTCGGCGCTCTGTTCTGGAGATTTATTGCGCAGGGCGATCGCCTGCATTTGCTCATAACTGATTTGACGGTTGACCTGTACCACACTGGGCTGCACCTCAAAGGCCATCACATCCCCCGTCACGCTCAAGGTGATCATAATGGAGATGGTCAACCGTTCCTTATCGGCAACCAACGCCCCCACCCGTTCCGCCAACGTCTCAGGAAAAATAGGAACCAGGGTATCTGCGAGTCCAATGGTTGTCCCGCGTCGTCTTGCCTCGTGATCTAAGGGGGAGTCTGCACTCACAAAGGCTTGGATATCTGCAATGTGGACGCCTAAGCGCCAAGTCCCATCTTTGTTTTTCTCAAGAGATAAAGCATGGTCAAGGCTGGAAAGACCAATGCTGGCATCCCCTACCGCCAACGTAAATACTTTTTGATACACCGCCCGACTTTTCTGATCAGCCTTACGGAGCTTTGTCGGCAAGCCTTGAGCGGCCAACTCCACGGGTTCACTAAAATGACGGGGCAGGTCATATTTACAAAAGACCAGTTCCGTATCCGCCGCAGACTGGGCATCACTGCCCAACACCTGATTGATACGACCCAAGGGTAACTGTGCGCCCAAGGGATAACGCAACACCTCCACATGCACCAAATGATCCACCGCTTCGTCGAGGGCAGGGTCATCGTCTTGTGGCAATAGCTCAATTTCAAACAACAGTCGATCATCCAACGGCACAGCGCGGTAGCTGCCCGCATCGGTACGCCGCACATGGGCAATCACCGATGGATTAGATCGCTCCAAAATTAGCCGCACTTCTCCCTCAGGGCTGCGTCTGCGTCGTCCTTCTTTGGTGACTTTAACCAAAACGCGATCGCCATTCCAAGCCGAGTGGAGCTGACTTTCGCGGATATAAATATCCTCCGTCTCCTCCCCTTCCTGAATCGCAAAGCAAAACCCCTTGCTAGAGCAGCGCAGCTTGCCCTCAATTACACCCTCTTCCATAACACGACGGTATTTACCGCGTTCTTTTTCCAAAATGCCAATTTTTTCTAGGGCATTGAGGGCAATCTCAAGCTGCTGAAGACTTTCTGGCTGTTCACAATCCAGTTTTTTCTCGACTGCCTTAGGCGCAACCAACTTGTCTTCTGCAAAGTTAGAGAGGAGGGCGCTAATTGAAAATTCCATGTATCGTTAGATCCTTAAAATGTCCTGCAAAGGCAGTCGTCTTCCCACGAAGCGTTGTGGGAGATCAAAGCCTAGGGTGAGAATTGGGTTTATTTCTGACAGAATGGCCTATCCAAAAAGAGGAGAAGGAAAAGGAATCCGGTCAAACATAACCGCTGAATTGAGCATTGCTTCAGCACTCTGAATCTAAAGCTTTTATCCACAATAGGATTCAGCAAGGGTTTTTCCAGTTAACAAGCCAGTTACCAGGGCAGCGGCTGCTAACAAAATAATTAAAAAAGAACAGAATTAATTCAACAAATCCTTTCATACAAGGGCTTTGAGGTATTAGAGCTTTTCTTTAACCTTAGAATTCAGAGTACGAGGTACTTCACAATCTCCGCAACCCAATACCCTACTATAGTTCCCTACCAAGGCCCAACTGTCAAACATCCCTAGACAAAAGATTTTTGCCTAGAATCAAGAACTAAATTCCATCAACCCATATATTCAAAGACATTGCTGCATTGGGCGCACCTGTGCGCCCAATGCAGAATGGGTCGCTTTGGCCTTTGAAATCTTCTGATCTACCGCTTGCCCGTCACGATATAAGAGGTTCGCTTGCCAATATTGGTGGCATGGTCAGCCATCCGCTCTAGGGCACGAATGGCGAGGGTCATCACCAGCATCGGTTCTACAGAACCTTGGATATTACTTTCGCTGGCTAGCTCTTCATAGACATGGGCATAGCAAGCATCCACTTCATCGTCCTTGAGCTTCATCCGCTCCCCCGATAGTGCGTCTAAATCGGTTAAGGCACTGAGGCTCATGGCTAACATGGCACGACAAATGTTAGACATCATTTCCACTTCACCCAGGCAGGGTAAAGGGGGATAGGGCAAAAGCTTGAGGGCCAACTCACCCAGCTCTTCAGCATAGTCTCCAATGCGTTCTAGGTCACGCACCAACTGGACTAGGGTACCAATCAGCCGGAGGTCATTGGCGACAGGGGACTGAAGCGCCAAAAGCTTAATTCCATTGGTTTCAATCTGACGATAGTAAAAATCAACCTGATGATCGTTCTGATTTAGTTCGTCTACAACAGAGAGATCGCGATGAAAGAGGGCTTGATGGGCAAGCCAGCAAGAATGCTCGACTAAGGCACCCATGCGCAGTACATCGTCTTGCATTTCCTGGAGCTGTCGCTCAAATTGAGTGCGAATTGACTTTGTTGCTACTGGGTACATGTTTAAAGGTCGATTAATAAAAACGTTGGAAAATGAAATTTATCGAAAATCCAAATAAGAATAACTTAACAGCTATTTCCTAGGTATAGGAAGATCATAAAGCGTCTGTAATGTAAAGCATTCTTATGGTTTTGGATTTTGAGCACTTGGGATAGCAGCGACCCAGCAAACTGAGAAACATACTATTCCTAAAGCTTTGGTCGCTTTGTGCGCGATGCTACTCAACGTAAGATCATCTCCTTTAAGAAATGATTAAGAAAAAAAATCTGGCCTGAAGTAATTTGGGAATTCTGTGAGTTAATGGCAGATGCACTTAATCTTTTAGTATTCACTCCTATCGTTGCCGTCAGCCATGACCGATCTATCGCAAACTGCTTATGAAACTTCAGCGCTGACCATTTTAGGGGGAGGTGTATGGGGTTGCGCCCTGGCGTCCTTGGCCCAATTGAATGGGCACCAGATCACGCTTTGGTCTCGTCAAGGGGCGCTTTCGCTGGAAGATGCCATTGCGCCGCCCTTGGTCTGTGACCATCCGCCCGTGATTGTAATGGCGATCGCCATGAAAGGTATCCAAGATCTTGCAACACGCCTTCAGGCCAAAATGCTATCGCCTGACACCATTATCGTCAGCGCCACCAAAGGTTTGGACCCTACCACCTGGCAAACCCCCTCTCAAATCTGGCGCTCAAAGTTTCCTGAGAACCCCATCGTGGTGTTGTCTGGGCCAAACCTTTCCAAGGAAATTGATCAGGGCTTGCCCACGGCCACAGTGGTTGCCAGTGAAGATAAGGCGGCGGCGGCGACTGTGCAGCGTTTGTTTGCTTCAGAGAGTTTTAGGGTCTATACCAATACCGATCGCCTGGGGACAGAACTGGGCGGCACTCTCAAAAACGTCGTGGCGATCGCCGTGGGGGTCTGCGATGGACTCCATTTAGGGCAAAATGCACGGGCAGCACTCATTACGCGGTCATTACCGGAAATCATCCAAGTGGGGACGCTGTTGGGCGGACGAGAGGAAACCTTTTATGGGCTATCGGGGTTAGGAGATTTACTGGCGACCTGCACCAGTCCGTTGAGCCGTAACTATCAGGTGGGCTACCAATTGGCCCAAGGTAAAGCCCTGGATGAGATTTTGGCCCACCTCCAAGGCACCGCCGAAGGGGTCAACACCGCCCATGTACTCATCCAGTTGGCTGAACAACGTCAAATCACAGTGCCCATTGCCCAGCAGGTACATCGGTTGCTGAATGGGCAAATCACACCCCAAGAGGCGGTAGAGGCACTCATGGAGCGCCGCCTAAAACCGGAAGTACCGACCATCTAAGCTACGGTGTACACACAAATCTGAAGAACTGTGAAACCTTGCACTCGATCCCCCCTGCCCCCCTTAGAAAGGGGGGATCCACTCATATTCCTTCTCTTCTCCCCCCTTTTTAAGGGGGGTTGGGGGGGATCAGAGGTGTTGCGCATCGTCACGCTTACTTGTGTATCGAAGGGGCGTGGATGGGCCGTAGAGTAGAGGCAGGTTTAGCCGACACCTCATGGCATAGAACCCAAACGCTGCGACAAAACCTGCCCTTCCGAAATCCCACCCTTCCAAAAACCTGCGCATAGATTAAGGGAACGTTGCGATCGCAAAGTCAGCAATCCATTTCCATCAACTTTACTGACAATCGCGTGACGCCCTAAAGCCCGTCCCGTATGCTAAAGGAGTGAAGCAAAAAGCTTCCCTGGCAGATTAAACAGCCTAAAGACCACTCAAATTCAAAGAGGATAGTTGCTGTTGATAGTTACGTCTGTCTCGTTCTCAAAGAATAGCGTTCTGCAATCTGACAATCTGACCCTTGCTATACCCTAGGGAGTTTCCTTCGGCGCGAGATGGCCTGAGACCTCCATTTAGATAACACAGATAAAGGGTTAAAGGTTTAGTTCGGTTCGCAGGACGCTATTCTTATCAAAATTTTGGATCAACTTCAGCAAAAGCCCCAAGGAAACATTCAAGTTTCCCTTGGGGCTTTTGAGCGCCAATCCGTCGCCAATCTCAACACAACTGCACATTCTGAGACCGTTGTTGCCCATAATAAGTTCGGTAAGATTGTGACGGGAGGGAACGAATGGCCAGAACACCCAGTGAATTTGCAGTCCATGTCTTGATGGAAGGTGGGCATCGAGAAGAGGTGCGCTTTGCATCCATCCAAGAATTTCAGCAATGGTACAGCAATGAGCTGATGCCCAGATCAGACTCCAAAGAGTTTATTACCCTGCCCATGAAAACGGCACAGGGAGAATACATGGTGATTCGACCCTCCAGCATTCTGGCCCTGCGGGTGGAACCAATTTTTTCCTCCAGCGTCGAGCATTATTAACGCAGTGGATTAAGGTGGGGGCACCTGAGTGGCTGTGCTGAACACAATAGACAAATCAAATTGCCTAGGATTAATACTTGGATGGTAAAGCGGAGTTTTGGGGTTGCATGGGTTGCCGTTTTGCTGGGCCAGACGCTAATGGCAATGCCCCTAATGGCAGTACCCCCTCCGTTACGTCCTCTGAGTGCCACTCAGGTTCCACCGCAGTTTGGCTTAGATCCTCAACTTTGGAAAAATCCATCGGGTGGAAAGGGCGATCGCCAACGTCTCCTCAAGGCGATCGACCACAGCCTTAGCTACATCGATACGCCTGCGGCCCAAGCGACCTATCAACACTACGCAGTACCCGCCATTACCCAAGCTCGGGTTCGCAGCAGTCTATTGCGATTTCGGAGCCTAGTCCGCAATGCAAAGTCAGCAGAGGCGCTGTCTGAAGCCGTGCAGCGAGAATTTGAGATCTATCAATCTATTGGCAAAGATGGTACTGGCACCGTCGATTTTACGGGCTACTACGAGGCCACCTACAAGGCCAGCCTCGTTGAGACTGCCGTTTATCGCTATCCGCTGTATCGGGTGCCCGCCGACTTTTCGAGTTGGCCCCAGCCCCAGCCGACCCGCCTTGAACTGGAGGGTGCCGATGGGTTACAAGGGCATCGCGGACGCCTGCGGGGACAGGCACTGGTTTGGCTGCGCGATCGCCTAGACGCATACCTCGTTCAAGTTCAAGGCTCTGCGAGATTGACCTTAACCGATGGCAAGATGATGACCGTTGGCGTGGCGGCAAAGACCAACTACCCCTACGTCAGCCTGGGAAAAGAACTGATCAAAGCTGGAAAAATCCGAGCAGAAGACCTAACCCTACCCGTCCTGAACCAATACTTTAAGACCCATCCCGCTGAGCTTGATCAGTACATCCCCCGCAATAATCGGTTTATATTTTTTACCCAAACCTATGGCGCACCCGCCACGGGCAACCTGGGCCTACCCGTCACAATGGAACGCTCCATCGCAACGGATAAAACCGTAATGCCGCCCGGCGCGCTCGCAGTCATTCAAACCCGTCTGCCTTACCGTGATGCCCAAAAAAACCTACAGTTTCGAGAGGTCAGCCACTTTGTGCTGGATCAAGATACAGGCGGTGCCATTAAAGGCCCTGGGCGGGTGGATGTATTTATGGGCACAGGCACTCGCGCCAAAGAAAATGCAGGAGTTGTCAATACGCCTGGGCAGCTCTACTACTTAATCCTGAAGCAATGAATCATCGTTAAAGGCTAATAGGAAGACGTGCGCTGCGGAACAGAATAAGGCTGAACCTTAGAAGACTTTTCTAGAGCCTGAAACTCTTCATAGAGTTTTTGGGCGATGAATTGATCCTCATCACAGGGATCTTCAGCAATAATTTCATGGCGAATCCATCCCCGAATTTTGGACTGTAGGGACTGCATCCACCGAGGATTTGGGAATTGTTGGGGCCGAAAAGGTTGGTTTGAAAGCATAGCGAATCTTCTGGCTTGAGGGGACAACAGCAGATGACCGTGACAGCTTGAAGTGAAGACGTAAAACCTGTGACGGAGAAGGGTGAATTGAGCCAATATACAGATCAAGTTATCCAGGCAATGGGTTAGAGTCCATGATTCCTTTATGTATTCAGCAATACACCTTAATATAATTATAGTGCCCGCTTTTCTCCCTGCCATCCCCAGAATTTCATGAAGATGAACATAGCTTTATATTTCTTCATGGACGAAGACCTGTTGTTACATTTGTCTTGGCGCAATGCAGTCAATACTGAGGCCCTGCGAACTCTTGGTGCGGAGCTATCGCCCATCTGGACATCAAACATTATGAGTGGATCTAGAGCGCTTAGCGCTGCTGACCCCTTGTGTAATCGATAAACTGCCGAGCCGTACGTCCAGAGCGCACGTTATGGCGTACAGCCCACTGTAATGCCTTATGGGTCAGCGTTTCATCTGGCAGGTTAATGCCATACTGCTGGGCCAGATGGCGCACAATTTTGAGGTAGGTCTCCTGATCGGCGGGTTCAAAGGTGAGGGTAAGGCCAAAGCGATCGCTCAGGGATAGTTTCTCCTGTACGGTATCCCAGGAGTGGATTTCATCGGCATCACTGAGGCGAGGGCGATCTTCAAAGAATTCGCGAATCAGGTGACGACGGTTGGAGGTGGCGTAAACGGCGACGTTGGCGGGTCGGGCGGTGAGGTTGCCTTCTAACACAACCTTGAGGGCTTTGTAGCTGTCTTCTTCGTCTTCAAAGGAGAGGTCGTCGATGAAAACAATAAACTTCAGCGGGGAGGAGCGAATTTGCTCAATCACGTTGGGCAGATGCATCATATCGGCTTTGTTGAGTTCAATGAGCCGGAGACCGCGATCGCCATACTCGTTCATCAGCGCCTTAATGAGGGCCGATTTGCCAGAGCCTCGGCTACCGTAGAGTAAGACATTCAGGGCGGTGTGGCCTGCTAACATCGCTTCGGTGTTTTGGGTGAGAGCGGTTTGCTGCCAGTCGTAGCCCACTAAGTCTTTTAACTGAATCTGCTCTGGGCTGACAATGCCTTCTAGCTTGCGATTTTGCCAGCGCAGGGCTTTGGCGGTGGCAAAAATGCCAATACCGTTTTGCTGGTAGCGCAGGGCGAGGGCGGGGAGGGCTGCGGCCCAGGTTGAAGAATGGAAGAAAGGCGATGGATGTGCGCTAAGCGTCCGATCTAAATCTTTGGGTTCTAACGCCTGAATCGTCGGTAAATCAGTCGCTGCAAAATCAGAAAGTGCGGCCTGAATCAGGGTAGGCCCTTCGGTGGCCCAACGCTGGAGCAGGTTGAGATCGTAACTGGCGGCTTGTGTTAACCCGATTGGCAAATCTGCAAGAGACTGAAGCTGTGCCTGCTGCGTAAACGGATTATCTGCGCTCAGAATTTTGTGCTCAATCCAGGTTTTCCAGCCGGAAGTCGTACTAGAAACGGCATAAAACCAATAGCTGTATGCCTGTAAAGCTGCTGCTTTGCTTACGTCTGGCTGAGCCAACAAGGCGAGAAGATTGAGAAAGGCTTGGCTTAGGTCATCGTCTAGGATATCCCGATAGACTAAAAGCGCAGACGCCTGACAGGATAGTTGCTGAAGTTCCGATGGGGTTGCTTCTGTGTTAGACAAACGGTTCACCTTGATTGGACATATCAAAAATACAGGTATACGCATTATCGATGAACGCCACAATCACCCGATAATAAGTGCAATCCTGGCCTGACCTGATTTTTACGAATCCTTGCAAAATCTAAACCATGCTAGCCGAGACCAAAACTGTTCAAGAAACGCTTCTTAGTGCAATTATGTGGCAAGCTGATCCGTCTAAGCACGCAAAACCAGACAGCCTTGCCGTTGCTCAAGCCCTGCGAGAGACCGAGCGCAGCGAAAAACGTTCTCTCTCTGCCGACGCTTACACTCAGCTTTTAGGAACCTGGCGATTAGCGTTTGTTTCCAAAGCCAAAAAACCGTCAGGCCAGTGGATACCATCCTGGGTTCAGATTCAGATTACCTATGCTAAGGACACTACAACACCCTTCAAACCCTTGGCGGTAGAAACCCCAAGATTTTTAGGACGGGTCTATAACCAAGTTCAGCTTGGGGCTTTAAAACTCACGCTCAGCGGCCCCACCGCATTCAACCCTGCCAATGGCATTTTGGCCTTTGACTTTACGCGGTTTACCGTTGAGTTGGCCGAACGGTCTTTGTTCAGCGCTGCCATGCGAGGCGGCACCGAACGAGAGGCAGAATTTTACAATCTTCCCCTCAAACAGCAGGCTTTTTTCCGTTTTTTTTGGATTACGCCCCAAGGGATTGCGGCCCGTGGCAAAGGCGGCGGATTGGCATTATGGGCAAAAAATAATGCTGACTAAATTCCCTAAAGAATAAAGCCAGCATAAAAACAAAACGTTTGAGGTCAAGCAGCAAATGCAGTGTTCCCCGAACCAGTAGCGGCAGTGCGCCTAGAGATATTTTTCCAGCGTGTTGGCTAGTGTGGTTTTGGGTACTGCGCCCACAACCATGTCAACCCGTTGTCCACCCTTGAAAATCATCAGCGTAGGAATGCTGCGAATGCCATATTGACTGGCGATCGCCGGATTTTCATCCGTATTCACCTTGACGACCTTAATTTGGCCTTGATATTGTTCAGCAATTTCATCAACTACGGGCGCAACCATTCGGCAAGGACCACACCAAGGTGCCCAAAAGTCTACCAAAACGGGAACGTCGCTATCGACGACTTCTTGCTTGAACGTTGTATCCGTGACTGCAGTTGCTGTCATGCCTGCACAACCTTTCTTATAAATGCTCTACAGTACTCACCTTAGCAGGATCTTAAGGTCATCCGCTTTATTGTTAATTTTGATCTCAAACTTAACGCTTTAACTTAACATCTTAAATTTCAATTATTCATGAGGAAGCCGCCCGAACAATCGTCCAGGCGGAGTGTGGTGTGAGGAGTGAACGGAAACTTGCGTCTCCGCTAACCTCCATTGTAGGCAAGCATTTACACTTTGCCATCTACTTCGATCAGAATTGTCTTGAAGTAACCCTAAAACATTGGATGCGTATGTCTTATTTACCCATCCCGAGCTTTTGTGCTTTTTGGTAAACTTTTCCTTCGGTGAGCAGAGACGGTGCAATCACCACCTCAACCTGCTGCATTTCTTTCAAGTCCTTGGCCCCTAAGGTACCCATGCTGGTTTTGAGGGCACCTAAAAAGTTATGGGTGCCGTCGTCTAACTTGGCAGGGCCGGTCAGGATTTGTTCTAGGGTTCCGGTTGTCCCTACATTAATGCGGGTACCGCGTGGCAATAGCGGGCTAGGGGTTGCCATACCCCAGTGAAAACCACGACCTGGCGCTTCTTGGGCACGGGCAAAAGGAGAACCCATCATGATGGCATCCGCGCCACAGGCAATGCATTTGCACACATCTCCCCCTGTGACCAATCCACCATCGGCAATGACGGGAATGTACTTGCCCGTTTGTTTGAAGAAGTCGTCTCGAGCAGCAGCACAATCGGCGATCGCCGTAGCCTGCGGCACACCCACGCCCAGCACCCCACGGGAGGTACAGGCCGCACCAGGGCCAATGCCCACCAGAACACCCGCCGCACCCGCATTCATCAAATCTAAAGTGACTTCATAGGTGACGCAGTTCCCCAAAATGACAGGGATGGGCATGTCCTTACAAAACTGAGCCAAATCCAAAGGCGTAATGGACTCCGGTGATAGATGGGCCGTAGACACCACCGTGGCTTGGATAAAAAACAAATCGGCACCAGCTTCCGCCACCGCCAGACCAAACTGGCTGGCACCCGCAGGGGTTGCGCTCACTGCTGCAATGCCACCTTGGGCTTTAATTTCTCGAATCCGTTGACGGATGAGTTCGAGCTTGACTGGCTCTGCGTACAGCCGCTGCATCAGGGTGACAAACCCATCCACATCCACCTGGGCAATTTGATCCAGAATCGGGTTGGGGTCAGCATAGCGGGTTTGAATCCCTTCTAGATTCAAAACGCCAAGGGCACCCATCTGAGACAGGCGTACCGCCATCCCCACATCCACCACCCCATCCATTGCACTGGCAATCATGGGAATATCTCTCTGAATCCCTCCAATTTCCCACTTTGTCTCCGCCAACTGGGGATCCAAGGTGCGGCGGCCTGGAACAAGGGCTATCTCATCCATCCCGTAAGCTCTTCGAGCAGTTTTGTTACGGCCAATTACAATATCCACGCGCTTACCCATTCCAGAACCTTTTAGCTACACTAACAAAGCCTAAGCGGCGCTGTCAAAGTTGGTTGTGAAAGCCTTAAGACTAGATTAGGCCATCTTTTTGAGCCATAAACGTCATGAGATCCAGCACGCGATTGGAGTAGCCCCATTCGTTGTCATACCAGCCCACTACCTTAAAGAAGTTGGCATTCAGTTCCATGCCAGCATCCGCATCAAAAATGCAGGAATGGGGATTACCCTGAAAATCCGTAGACACAACCGCCTCGTCTGTGTAGGCCAAAAAACCAGCCAAAGAACCCTCTGATGCCTGTTTCATCGCCTCACAAATGGCCTGATAGCTGGTCGCTTTTTCGGTTCTAAAGGTCAGGTCAACCACTGAAACATCGGGCGTTGGCACCCGAAGCGCCATCCCCGTCAACTTGCCCTTGAGTTCTGGCAAAACCAAGGCAACAGCCTTAGCTGCACCCGTTGAGGACGGAATAATGTTTTGCCCTGCACCCCGTCCACCCCGCCAATCTTTTTGGCTAGGGCCATCGACCGTCGGCTGGGTGGCAGTCGTGGCATGAACCGTGGTCATCAATCCTTCGCTCAGGCCAAAGTTTTCGTGGAGGACTTTGGCTAAGGGGGCGAGACAATTGGTCGTGCAGCTTGCGTTAGAGACCACTAAATCTTGGCTGGGGTCAAACTGCTCATGGTTAACGCCCATCACAAAGGTCCGAATGCGATCGGGTTCTTTGGTGGGGGCAGACAAAATCACGCGTTTTGCCCCTGCACTAAGATGCTTTTCGGCTCCTTGATAGTCTGTAAATAGGCCCGTGGACTCCACCACATAGTCTGCACCCAGGTCTGCCCAAGGGAGTTCTGCGGGATTGCGAAGGGCTGAACAGGGAACAAAATGATCGTTAACCGTAATGCCCTTTTCACTAGCTGAGATGCTGCCGCCAAACGGGCCGTGGGTGGAGTCGTATTTGAGCAGGTAAGCCAAGTTGTCGGGGTCCACTAGATCGTTAATGCCCACAAATTCAATATTGGGGTTGCCTACACCCGCTCGAAAGACTAAACGACCAATCCGACCAAAACCATTAATACCAACGCGAATTGGAGCCATTGACATTCCTCTACACGCTCATAGCAAAAATTGAGTCGTGACCTGTTCCAGTGAATGAGAACGAAGCCTTTAGGGTTTATATCATAGGCCAATGTGAAAAAACAAAGGCTAAGCGGCTCGGCAGATTGGGCCAGTGAAGCCATGCATTTCTGGCATAACACCATTTTTAGACGTGATGTGACGTAATCGGTTAATATCAGCGCTGTTGTACACGCGAAATTCTCGTTCTACCGTGGTGGCAACACAGCGGACGGCTTGATTCAGCACGATGGAACCGTCGGGGTCGGAAATAGATCGGTGAAAGGTGCCGGGGGGAATTCTGAGAATATCTCCACCCGCCTCTAGGCGAACCATATGGTAGGGGTGATCCCAGGTGAAGTTGACTAAATAAAAGGTACGACCACCGCTGAGCGCCATTAGATTGTCTTCTTGATGGGGGTGCAGATAAAATTGCCAAAAGTCCTCTGCGTCATTATTGGGACTCATGGCTGGCCCACTGTGAACCACAAGATCTCGGGCGTTTGAGGTTTCAATGGTGATATCAAAAAATCGAACGTTAGGGGTATCTCGGAACTTGCGATAGGCGATAAGGTCAAACATGCGTGCTCAATAAAAAAGCTTCTAAAGTGGACATTGGCGGAGGAGAATCAAAACTCAGATTTTGATAAAGTAGTGGCCTCACAACCTTCGATCTGTATCTCTTGTGGTTAGGTTGCACTCGGTGTTGATGGATATGAACAAATGTAACCTCCAGCTTTGTGATGAAACAAAAACAAAAGCGACTCGTATCTATGCAGAAAACGAATAGATGCCATAAATGAACATTTGATGAATATTTCTCATCTCAAAATTTTTATGGCGGTGGTAGAGAAAGGCAGTTTTTCCCTCGCAGCCCTGGAATTGGGGATCTCTCAATCTGCGGTGAGTCGGGCGATCGCCTCTCTCGAAGAAGACCTGGGCGTTTCTCTGCTCGCACGGGGGCGGTTTGGGGCATACCCCACAGACTTTGGAAATCGGATAACGGCTCAGATCCAGCAGATTTTGCAGGCTCAGGCCAACATCGAAGCGGAAGCCAATCGAGAGAAAAATCTCTACGGCGGTCGGGTGCGGATCGCATCCTTTCGGAGCGTTGCAACCCATGTCCTGCCGCCGCTGATTGCCCAATTTTCCCAACGGTTTCCGACGGTAGAAGTCTCGTTGGTTGAAGCAGATCCTCAAACCGTGGAGCAGGCCCTGCGCGAACATCGGGTAGACATTGGCCTGATGCCCCTCCCTCGCACCTCCGATGACTTTGAAACCTGGGAAATTATGCGGGATGAATTTGTGGTGCTCTTGCCACCCTCAACCAGGCCAGCACCCGATGTCTTGACCTGGAGAGACTTAAGCCGATATGCGTTTATTCTCTACAACTATGCAGAATGCACTACTGCGGTACGACAGCATTGGCAGCATTGGAACCAGTCTTTTAAGGTTGCCTACGAGATCAAAGAAGATTCCACCATTGTCAGCATGGTGTCTCAAGGGCTGGGGGCCGCAGTGTTACCTAAGTTGGCGGCACTGCCCATTCCTGAAGGGGTACAGGTGCGATCGCTTCCAGAACCCCTCGCGCGCAACATTGGCGCAGCGGTACTCACCAACATTTGGCATTCCCCCGCAGTCTTCACCTTCTTAGATCTGCTGCGTGGGAAAGGTTATTTTGGAACGGGATCCAGAGAGAATAGCCTCTAGTCCGATGTATTTTGCTGACGTTTAATGGGTTTAGGAACATCGCGAGGCTCCCGATTAGGGGTTGCACCTGCGCTGGAACGATTGGCAAGATTGGGCTTAGCAGAATAGGGCATTTTTGTAAATGGTTTGCCGCTAGGTCGCTTCTGAGGTCGCTGATTTTTTTGAACCGGCATCATTGCAATAGAAGTGCCTTTCTGGAGCACCAGCTCATTGCCTTCGCGCTTAACATTCAGATCCCAGAAGTATCCCACCGCCTTTTGGGGAAGTGTGCCAATAATTCTGAGCTTAAACGCCTTACCGCGCTCATCACGCTCTTTCGTTTTGCGAGGGGTCTGCTGAATTTTGACAAACAGAAGGTCTTTATCATTGGCCTGATAGACAATCTGACCGCGCACAGAAAAATACCCGTCTTCAATCGGCAGAGCTAGCTCTGCATTAGGTGACGATGGTGGCTGAGCTGATGGTGGCTGAGCTGATGCTTCGTCAGTGATAGGGCTAAATCCATCCGCAGACCACACCCCAACAATCTGTAGGTGTAGAGTTTGTTCTTTTTCACGGGTGCGGGGATAGACCACCCAAAAATAGGGCCGTTCTAGGTCAATATATTTTTTGACTAAACTCATCACTTGTCCCAGTAGGACAGCATCCAACTCAAGCCCCCCTTCCACCTCCAGCATCCCGCGATTAAAGCGGTCTTCGGAAGGATGATAGATGCCTTGCACCAAGCCAATGGCTCGGAACTGCATTGGCTCACTGGGGGGGGGGATGGGCTGTTGACGGTTCACATTCAACGGCTGCTCTTCTAAGCTTTCATCAGAAACCAGCTCTAGAGGAGGTTCTAAGAGAGAAGAGTCATCGCTACTGAGGCCAGAACGAGAAGCATTTGACTTAGTCATGGGCATACGGTCTTAATCGGCGTGTTGATTGGGTTAGATTAAATGGAATTAATAAATGGGATGGGGACGTTAAAAGGAATTATTATCTGGATTTTAAAATTATCTACCCTACTTGATATAGATATGATTGGGTAGAACCTTCAAAACCTTTGGCCCCAGACGATGTGAGAGCACTATAAAAAAGTTTTTTGAATTATCTGTCCAACATCAAGGACATCTAAGGATCCCTAGGTCAAAGTAACAGGTGACGCAATCTAAGTTAACAGCTTTGTAGGAACTGTTTCAACGATTTTGGTTTTTTTTGCGGTGAGCGTTTCTTTCCTTCCCGTTAAGATTCTATTTTTCTTTGGCAGTAATTTAATTTTACGTTCAAGGCTTAGATATGGAGCAATGGGGCACAGCGCAGCAGAGATAAGCGGATCAGACTTTAGAAATTATTCCCAAAAAGACTGAACTTTTGCCATGCTTGCTACCGTGCCGATACCGTCACTTCAAAGCGTAGTCCTCTAGTCGTGGCCCTGAGCGCTTTCCATCTGTCGCTATTCAGCGCTTTTGAGCTTTACAACTCATTGTTATGAAGTCCTGATGTACCATTTTCAGTATTGAAGCCCGTCAGGAATTTACTCGATTTGGCAGGACAAGGCTCCTGACTTCTGGCTAAACAGCAGGTTTTCACGATAGTCAATGGGGCAATCAATCACGGTGGGGATCTCTTGGGCTAGAGCGTCTTTCAGGATGGGCAACAATTCTGCGTTGCTGGTGACGCGATAGCCTTTGAGTCCCATGCTTTCGGCTAGTTTTACGAAGTCGGGATTGCCAAATTTAATGTAGGAAGAGGTGCCAAAGTGCTGCATCTGCTTCCATTCAATCAGGCCATAGCCGCCATCGTTAAAAATAAGGGTCACAAATGGGGTTTTGAGGCGCAGGGCGGTTTCGAGTTCCTGCATGTTCATCATGAAGCCGCCATCCCCTGTGGCGGCAATGACGCGGCGGGTGGGGTGAACGAGCTTGGCGGCGATCGCCCCTGGTATGGCAATGCCCATTGCTGCAAAGCCATTGGAGATCAGGCAGGTATTGGGCAGATTGCAGTGGTAATGACGGGCAATCCACATTTTGTGGGCACCCACGTCTGAGATCAGGATGTCTTCGTCATCTAAAACATGGCGCAGATCGTAGATTAGCTTCTGGGGGCGGATGGGGAAGCCGTCATCTTGGGCGTACTGCTCGTAGTCGGCGAGAATTTCAGGGCGGAGGGAGAGGGCATAGGGGGCGGGTTTTGAGGTGCGATCGCAGCGTTTGAGAATTTCCTGGAGCGAGTCTGAGATATCCCCCACCACTTCAACTTGAGGGATGTAGCTGCTGTCAATTTCGGCAGGGGTGGCGCTGATGTGGAGGATGGGAATATCGCCCGTGGGGTTCCATTTTTTTGGGGAGTATTCAATCAGGTCATAGCCGATGGCAATCACCAAATCGGTGCGGTCAAAGCCACAGCTTATATAGTCTCGCTGTTGCAACCCCACCGCCCACATCGCTAAGGGGTGGGTGTAGGGGATCACGCCTTTGCCCATGAAGGTATTGGCCACGGGTAGATTGAGCTGGGTGGCGAACTCCGTAAGGGCCGTAGCTGCCTGAGCGCGAATTGCGCCATTCCCCACCAGCACCAAAGGATTGACTGCTTTGGTAAGGAGAGCCGCAGCCTCATCCAGACTATGGAAAGACGCATAAACCCGATCTAGGTCGTTTTTGTGGAGCGGACGGCCCTGAGCAGGCATCGCCGCTACGTTTTCGGGCACGTCAATGTGCACCGCACCTGGTTTCTCAGTCTGGGCAACCTTGAAGGCTTTACGCACAATTTCGGAGGTGCTGTCGGGCTGGACGATTTGTTTACTCCATTGGGTGACGGGGGCAAACATCGCTACCAGGTCGAGGTACTGGTGGGACTCAATGTGCATCCGTTCGGTGCTGACTTGTCCTGTAATGGCGACGAGGGGCGCACCATCTAAGTTGGCATCTGCTACCCCTGTCATGAGGTTGGTGGCTCCAGGGCCAAGGGTGGAGAGGCACACCCCCGCCTGTCCGGTTAGTCTGCCGTAGACATCTGCCATAAAGGCTGCGCCCTGCTCGTGGCGACAGGTGACAAACTCAATGGAGGAGTCTTTGAGGGCTTCTAGGATATGGAGATTTTCTTCTCCTGGCAGTCCAAAGATGTATCTCACGCCCTCGTTTTCGAGACACTGGACGAGTAATTCTGCTGTGTTCATAAAATAAACCCCTCATTTCACCCAGATGGTTTTGATGTTAACAAACTCCAAAATGCCGGGTCGCCCCAGTTCGCGCCCATAGCCAGAATGCTTGATGCCGCCAAAGGGCAGACGCGGATCGGATTTGACCATGCCGTTAATAAACACGGAACCCGCTTCGAGTTCACAAATTAGGCGCTGGCTTTCTTTTTGATCCGTCGTCCAGGCGCTGGCTCCTAGGCCAAAGGGCGTATTGTTGGCAAGGGCGATCGCCGCATCTAAATCAGGCACGGTAAACAGTAACGCCACGGGGCCAAAAAACTCATCCCGAGCAAGAGGGCAGGTGGGGGGAATATTTTTGAGAATGGTCGGTTCGTAAAAATACCCTTCGGGAGAATCCGGCCAGAATTGACCGCCCGTCAGCAGTTCGGCACCCCCTGTGATCGCCCCTTGCACCTGCTGATGAAGCTGCGATCGTATTGCCAAGGTTGCTAGAGGGCCAAGGTCTGTGGAGGGTTCCATCGGATCCCCAAGCTTGAGGGCGCGGAATGCTGCTACAAATTCTTCGGTAAAGGCATCCGCCACCTCGTCGAGCACGATAAAACGCTTTGCCGCAATGCAGGACTGTCCGGTGTTGAGCATCCGCGCTTTGACCGCAACAGCAACGGCCTCATCTAGGTCGGCACTGGCGGTCACAATAAACGGGTCGCTGCCGCCTAGCTCCAGTACCGTTTTTTTGAGGCATTCCCCTGCAATTTTGGCGAGGCTGACTCCGGCAGGTTCACTGCCTGTGAGGGTCGCGGCCTTCACCTGAGGAGAGCGCACCACTGCTTCCACTTGGTCGGCAGCAATCAGAATGGTTTGGAATGCACCTGTGGGGAACCCTGCTTGGGTGAGGACTTGTTCAATGGCGATCGCACATTGAGGCACGTTAGAGGCGTGTTTGAGCAAGCCCACATTCCCCGCCATCAAGGCCGGAGCGGCAAACCGAAACACCTGCCAGAATGGGAAATTCCTGGGCATGACCGCCAAAATCACCCCGAGGGGCTGATATTTAACCCACGAAAAGCTGGCATCGCTCGGGGCTGGCTCATCGGCCAAGAACGTGACGGCGTGTTCGGCGTAGTAGTCGCACACCAACGCGCACTTTTGGATCTCGGCGATCGCCTGGGTCATAGGCTTGCCCATTTCGAGGGTCATGAGCTGGGCCAGGGATTCTTGCTGCTCACGCAGGAGCACCGCCGCACGGTTGAGCCAGTGGCTACGCTGGGCAAAGGAGGTGTGGCGGTAGGTTTGGAAGGTTTGCTCTGCGATCACGATTTTGGCTTGAACCCCTTCATTATCAAGGGCTTCAAAGGATTTTATACGTTGACCCGTCGTGGGATTAACACTGGCAATACCCATCTTGGCACCCCGCTAGGCAAGGTAAACAGCTCTTTCTGCCCTGATCATGACAAATTCAGGGTTCCATACCACCTAGGATTGCGGAAACATGATGAAAAGTAACATTCAGAGAAGTTACAGCTCAAAGCCATAGCTCAAATTTATAGCCCAAATTTTATAGCCCAAAAGTACAATTCGTCAGGTAACAACGATAGAATCATCTAGAGAAAACCCGTGCAGGGCTTCTCAGCATCAGAATCAAACTGACCGCAGCATTCCCCCAGAGAGCGATTATGGCCCTATTCGTCACAGGCAAAAAATTCATCCGTGAAGTGGAGAACTCTGGCGCGGTGGGTGTTTATGTGCCCCTTGAAGGTGGCTTTGAAGGTCGCTATAAGCGTCGGATTCGGGCGGCGGGCTACGCCACGATGTTTGTCTCAGCACCAGGGCTAGGGGACTTAGCTTCTTACATGACGGGTGTGCATGGGGTGCGACCTGCCCATGTCGGCAAAAATGCGATTCGGACTTACTTTTTGCCGCCCTTTATGACCTATCACCTCGAGAATTTGCCTCCTAAGGTTAAGGGATTAGTCATGTGGCTCTACGACGGGCAGCGTCTTTCTCAAGAAGAGTTGGCTTACCTGTGCAGCCTTACCCAAGCTGAGCCTCGTCTCAAAATTGTGATTGAGTTGGGCGGTGCTAGAGATTTTATCTGGAAGCCTTTGACCTCTGTTGTAAAAGCTGCTGCTTAGTTTTAGCTTTGTATCCTCTCATGATGGTGTATCAAAAAGTCTGAAATTACTGATGAGTAACGCTTGGGCACCTTGCACTACCCCACCTTCTCCTTCCCTTATAAAGGGGAGGGCACCATTTCTGTGGTCTTCCCCCTTTACAAGGCCACAGTTTACACACAAGTCTGAAATAACTGATAACTCTAAGTTTAAGCGCTCTGCATTACCCCCCACAAAACCCCCATATAAAAGTGGGGAGAATAAGTAGAGGCTCCCTCCCCAATAAAATTGGATGTCGGGGGTGGGGTAATTGAATGTGTTAAAAGTCAAA
>JANLSD010000131.1:0-6909 GCA_031362245.1 Acaryochloridaceae cyanobacterium OTE_25_metabat_464
CATCAACCGCGATCGCCCCACTAACCCACTCACCAACATCAGCAAACTAGACTTCGGCAAATGGAAATTTGTAATGAGTCCATCAACCACCTTCCAACGGTAGCCTGGGTAAATAAAGAGATTCACCTTGCCGCAATGGGGCTGTAGCGTCCCTTCTTGGGTCGCAACCCCTTCAAGCGATCGCGTTGCCGTCGTTCCCACTGCAATCACCCGCCCACCAGCCGCCTTTGTCTCTTGAATAAGGCGCACCGTTTCCTCAGGCAGATCCACCCACTCCGCATGCATGGTGTGGTCTGTAATCCGCTTCACCTCCACAGGGCGGAATGTGCCAATCCCCACATGGAGCGTTACGTAAGCTTGACGAATCCCTTTTTCACGGAGGGTTTCCAAAAGCTCAGGCGTAAAGTGTAGCCCCGCCGTTGGAGCGGCCACCGAACCTGGTGCTGCGGCAAAAACCGTTTGGTATTGCTCCGGCTGCGACTGTCGAGATTCAATGTAAGGCGGCAGAGGAACCTGTCCTAGGATCTGTAACGCCGCTTCAAAGTCTAGATCTGCCTTCAGTACGTCAAACCTTAACACCCGTCCTCGGGTCGCTTCATCCGTTTCTATCACCGCTGCCCGGAGGAGGGGAGCCTCCAAGGGGCCAAATTCAATGGATGTCCCTGGCTTGAGCCGTCGCCCTGGTTTTACCAGCGCCAGCCAGTGATTCTCCTCCTTGGGTTCTAATAAAAACACCTCTACCGCTAGGGGGGGCGCATCGGGAAAAGACGGGTTAACCTTACGACCTAGGAGCCGCGCCGGAATGACACGGGTATTGTTGAGCACCAATAAATCGCCAGACTGCAAAAGCTTAGGGAGATCTTGAAAGTGGTGGTGCCCGACGGTATCTTGCTTTACGACCAGTAAACGGGAGCGATCGCGGGGCACCATAGGAACCTGGGCGATGAGCGTCTCAGGCAAGCTGTAGTCGTAAGCTGTTAGGGATTCCTCAAAATTAGCGCCTGGAGAGACAGGTAAAGACGGATCGGACATGCTAGAGTGCAAAAGTGTGGGCTATTGATAATAATAAGTTAGGTTAAGAGTGCTTTCCCATCAGTATTGATAAACTTACGGCGAAAGAGTAGGTCGAGACACCTCAACCTTATTCATTCCATTTTGCTTAATTTCGTTGGCTTATTGATGTGAATTTGGGTATTCCTCCCTATAAAGTGGCGTACTTCCCCCCTATTAAGAACCTCGACATTTAGAAACAATAGCAATAGAGACATTCTGCGTTTATTGACTGTGCATTTGAGTCTTTCAACGGTAAGCCCTGGATCGGCAGTGAAGCAACCTTGACGTTTGCCTAATCTGAACCCATTATTCTGAGAACACGGATCCAAATCTTTGCGTTGTAAAGCTTTTAGACAGCCACTAGGCATTTCTAATCCAGTGTCAGAAGGCATCGCTCATGGACTACCTATACTATCTTGGCAACGCTAGTTTAGTCCTTCGATTAATTGAATATCTCAAGGGTGTTAGCGCGGGGCCGGTTGAGTTTGTGACCGTTCTTCATCAGCTTGATGGATGGGTGGTCAGGGTAGTCTGTTCGTCGTGGTCAATGCATCGTCAGGGGAACTTTAGAGCTTTTTTGGAAGAGCTGGGGGTTGGCTATCGCCCTAATCCTAGACTTCAGAATGTTCTGCGTGATTTAGAGCATGGATACTCGCCCTTTGAGGTCATGCAGCGCTATAAAGTTGCGGTGATTGTCCACGGTCAGCCGGATCGTTCGGAAATAGAGTCTTTTCGCCAACAGTTTATTCAAGGGCTAGGCTATTGCCCCGAGACCTTGGGTTAGTCGCCTTCCACTCATCGGTCATCGACTTTACATGAGAACCTTTGAATTTCTCCATTTGACTCACCCGTGTAATAGCAATAGGAACTGTAACGACAAATAGGGCAAAGACACCTAAGCACAACCATACAAATTTATGCATAGATTGTGCAGTAGACACGGGTTTAACGGTTTGATGCATGAGGATTCTGACCTGAAACGATAAAGTTTCTTCAAAGATTGAGGCATGTCAAAAGCTATGTTAGCGGCATGTAGGGAAACAAAGGATGCCAGCACATTGCTGTAGCTGCAATCATCAAGGCAAATATCCAGAAAAAAATACTGTTAGCTTTAATCTGCTTGTGTTTCCAAAGCTGATGTAAAATTGCCCAACTGACGAGCCAGCCGACTAACAACATGGTCTCTTTTCCGGCATAGCTGCCAATGTTGCCCCATAGCTTGCTGGGGTTATAAGTGCCTGGGATCCAAGCTCCCAATTTCCTAATGAATGCGTCGCGGGCTTTTGAGGTCTCAGCAAGGTGATGAACCACCATCATGGTAAAACAGCCGATCGCTGTGCTAACGAAAGCGGATGCTGCAACCCCCGATCCATTTGGAGAATGTTTGGCCCCTTGGGACAATATTGATGGAAACTGCTTAAACCATTTCCAAAATCTTCCATAGATCGGCTCAGGTTTGGCAAAGCTTTTTGAACGAGGATTTTTCACAGTTGAAGTCACGATCACATTCTTCTCAATTATGTAGATTGCACTATTAACCTAGAGCGCATGAATTTTTGCGATACCCAGACCAGTCAGCATTCCGCCCATGGCGAAAAACATGAGTCCCATAAGCGCCACGCTAGTGGTAGCCAAAACAACCTGGTTTTTGCGTTCTAAAATCGAGTCGCCGTATTTCCATAAAACCCATGCGCAGGCAATGCTAATGGGTAGGGTAAACAGCGTCGTGAATTCATGATATTCCCCGAGAATGTATTGCCCTAGGGGAGAGTTTTCTTCTATCCAAGCTCTGGCACCTCCCATCTCTAAACCCGCCCGATATCGCATATAGGCTAGGTTGCCAGTGGCGATCGCCAGAAAAGACAGAATTGCTGACCAAAAGGATAACGTTCGCATTTGCGGCAAAATATTGCTAGATCCCCGCAGTAGCGGGAAAGCAAGATGCCCTGCATAGGCCATCACAACCATTGCCAAAAGCGATCCAAAACCATGTAAGGTTCCCATCCAGCGCTGCCAAGGACTGGTATGAAACAAATTCACGAAAGGAAACAGCAAAAATATCCCTGCCGAAAGAATCGACAGTCCATAGACGGAAACCTGAGCAATGTCTAACCGCCTCGGGAAAGCCGTTGCAAGCAGATCGCTTCGCGTTTCTATATTTACTTTTTGCACCATATATCTATTCACCTTATTGAAACTTTATTTATAGTCTCTGGGTACACAGACCAGAAAACCTCCGAAGCCGTTCGTTAAGCACACGACCGCTACAGACACACAGCACTTAACACGTATAGAAATAAGCGCTGTTGCCCTAAACCTCTTAACGATCTACAAAAACGTGCAATCAAACACCAACCGCTCTCTATTGATAATAGATAGCATTAAGCCATTCTTTAAGGCAAGTGTTTTAGAAATGAATCTGGATTAGAAGCTCAAAATAGGTTTCGGCCCAGGCTCCAAGGCAGGTACCATCATTATTTTTTATTTATTGACATCTATTATCAATTGATTGTATTCTCTATTTAGTTAAATCTGCTACCGTTTGCAAGCATGCACTCCGTTCTCTAACGGATTTGCAGCCTCAGACCTTTTGCAAAAGAGAGTTTTTGCTTCTAGCTATGTTTATTCTCTAGCCTTGCACGATCAAAAATGTATTTCATATTGACTTTGTTTTCAGCAAGTATATGCGGCTATTCTCATATATTTTTGCGTCCTCAGAGCAATATGTAGACGTTTATGGGCAAGGCAAGAATTATAGCTAGAGCTTTATCCCTCCAAAGTTCCCTTTCTTTAATTGCAATTAGCTTGCAAATATATTGAATCAGACTCTGTGGTGCACAGATCAATTTGTGCTGCGCGCAATTCATATCCAACAACTGCTCTAGGAATGTCTACAATGCTTGACACATCATCAAGATTATATGAACCATCACCCTTGCTATCTAGCAACTCATCCGTACATTCGGGCGGCTTTGAGCCATCTTCATTGGATTTCCGCTCAGCAAAGGTAGTCCAAAGTGTTGCTCCAATTTATGGAACTGCTGGCGATGATTTAATTGAGGTTAGTTTGGGTAACAGCACTATTTTTGCTGGCGACGGCAAAAACGTTGTTTTGACGGGCAACGGGAATGACTTGATCTACGCAGGTCTTGGTAACGACCTCATTCAGGGAGGAGATGGGCGCAATACTATCTTTGCGGGCGATGGCACAAACCTCATTACGACTGGTCTGGGCAACGATTTGATTACCGCTGGTTCGGGGGATGATTTCATTAGTGCTGGGGATGGGCGCAACACAATCTCAGCTGGGGATGGGAATAACCGTATCCTAACGGGTAAAGGGCAGGACATCATCACTGCGGGTAACGGCAACGATACCATTTACAGCGGTGCAGGGAATGACACCATTAATGCAGGCGGCGGCACCAATGTTATTAATGCAGGCATTGGCGATGACGCCGTTATTTTAAGCAGCGGCAGCGTCAATAAACTGATCCTAGAGGGTGGTAGAGGTGCCGTTACAGTGCTTGGGTTTAATGCCGCTACAGATAAATTGCGCCTCGGCGCAAGCTTACAGGGTCAATCCCTCACGTTTGTTACGAAAGGAGCTGATACGTTGGTCAAGTCAGGTAACGATCTCCTCGCTACTTTAAAGGGGGTTCAATCAGGCTCCCAATCATTAGTGGATAGCGGGCCACTCTATCGCTATGTCGCAACAGACCTAGGCTCGTTGAGTACCAACCCGAATGGTTCCGTCACAGCCAGCACCATCAATGACTTTGGGTTGATTGGTGGACGGTATGAGACGGGTGAAACCTACCAATTAGCGGGTATCACTCAACCGATTCGTCAAGGGTTTGTTTGGGACAATGGCACTCAAACGGCGCTGACGAGTACGGGAATCAAAAATGGTCAGTCTGCTCAAGGGGCACCGAATGGCTCAACCGTTTCCTTGCTCAACCCTAATATCAGAAAAATCAGTAATAGAGGTTTGATTGTTGGCACTGCCAATGAAAATCTGAGTGTGGGCAATCTGGTCAATGGTTCAATTGTTGAGGAAGGTGATATTGATCGTGCTCTACTCTGGAAGAGTTCTAATGACTTTACAATTTATGACTTCGGTCAAGAAGAAAGTTATTTCTTCGATGCGAATGATCGCAACCAAAATTCAGGCCGTCTGGTTTCTAGTACGAGCTACTTTACCCCCACATTTTGGGATAACGGTGTCCTGACAGAACTTTCTACCCTAGGTGGGAACGGAGGAAGCACACAGGGACTCAATAATAAAGGGCAACTGGTTGGAGCGGTTGATACCGATGGGGTTGTTGACCCTAATCGTGCAGTGTTGAATACGGCAGCGCTATGGCAGAAAGATGCAAACGGCGTTTATCAACTCACAAACCTCGGTACCTTTGGTGCAGATCAAGCCACACTAAAAGATATTAATGATGTTGGTCAAATGATTGGCGTCACGATTAATGGTTCGGGTTCAACCGTAACGAGTAATCCTTTTCTTTATCAAAATGGAGAATATACGGCAATTGGTAGCTTGGGCGGCAAAACAGGCTCAACCAACGGCATCAACGAATTTGGTGAAGTGGTTGGCGCGTCCCAAATTGCGGCTGGAACCAATCATGGCTATGTTTATATCGGTGGTCAACTCACAGACCTCAATGATTTGGTTACAACGCCGCTGACCTATAACGGTGCTGTGGTCACTTTGACTAGTGCGGTTAGTATCAATAACTTTGGTGAGATTGTTGCGACGGGTACCTATAGATATAAAGATCCGGTCACAGGTTTAGATAAGACCGGAACGCGTTCTTACAGGCTACAAACGGCCTAATTTCTCTAAGCTTTGGAATGGGAGTGAGGCATAGCTTTTAAGGGTTATGCCTCGTTCCTGTTCTCCGTCACCTTGCTGAACACAGATGCTCAATGGCTGTTAAATAGCTCGGTATGGCTTCATTGCTTAATTCACAGGCTTTTCGATCTACGCTCAACAAATCGTCGCCCCAAATGATTTGTCCGAGTGCGACTGTTTCACCTTTGTCGGGTTTCCAGTCTTTGCTGACAAATTTGCGATCGCCATCCACAACCGCCCCATGAAATAAATGCCCAATGCTGAAGTACACATCCTGAAGCACCAGGGGGACAGATGGACGATGAAGTTGCCCCCGTGAGTTTGCACTTCTGGCTTTGTACTTGGCTCTGGGAAACAGACCATACAAATTTTTGAGCGATGCTGAAATCAAAGGTTCGTCCTTGAGGATGGTGCGCTTAAATGCCCCTACGCTAATGCAGCAGTCAACTTCGCTAAGCAAAGCCGGAGCCAGCATGGACGCAAACCGAACGGGTTGGGGCGATCGATTGGGATAATCCCGCAGCGGGAGCTGATCGGCATCTAAAAGCTGCATCCCTTCATCGAGTAGGCCGTATAGCCCATTGCGACTGGCGATTTCACTCAATGGGGTGGCAGAACAAACCCCTTCCACAATCAGAATCTCAGCATTAGGGCTAACGCGTCGCAATCCCTGCAAAACGGCATCTAAGACACCCATGCTGACGGTGACGGGTGGCCCTACGGGATACCCCAAATTGGGTTTCACTACAATACGTGCTGCGCCGTGAGCAGCAGCAGGTGGCTCATAAAGAAACTGCGCTGTCTGCGCGACATAAACCGTTGGGGTGTTAGACATCGGCAGCATTTATAAAATCTTAGACTGAACGTCCAACTCACCCGCTCCCTGTAGCACAGCCGTTAGCAGCCCTGGAAAGCGTTCGTTAAGCTCTTGCTGCCGCAGGGAATTGAGATGCTGTGTCCCTGATTTGCGCGAGAGCACTACCCCAGATTCT
>JANLSD010000143.1:0-41258 GCA_031362245.1 Acaryochloridaceae cyanobacterium OTE_25_metabat_464
TTCAAGTGCTCCATGAATCCTGTCACGATTACATTCACATGAGCAACTAAGGATGTCGGGAGCTGTATGCGGTGAAAGTCGCACGTACAGATCTAATAGAGAGGGGCGGAGGGTAATACCTCCCCTCGACTCTACCGTATATGCTGTGTTGCCGTAACGACAAAGCATTTTGCGACAACATCCACATCTTCCAAGGCAGTACAGGCTCCTTGCTCCTATTGTTGGCAGCATCGGAGGATCTGGGTAGTGGGCTTTAACCCATTGCCCTCAAACATCGGCTAAGATTGCTGCGTAGTTTGTGCAATGGGCCAAATGTTTTTTAGCAGTCGGACAACAGCGCTATCTTTACTTTTTGTGATGGGTCTCGCTTCTCCAGGGATGGCGATCGCAACCCCTCCCCAAAAGCCTGTTGATTGCCCCACTGTTGAACCCTGGGCTGCCACCGCAGAACCTTTAGCATTAGCCCCTGATCCCGTCGCACCAGCGGCTAACCCGCTCAAATCAATCTCTCCTGCTTTGGCATCAAGCACCGACCCGTTAGCCCCTTTAACCAATACTGCCCCCCCTGCGCTTGAGGGTTCTAATTCACCCATCGCCAAACCTTCTGGCACAGGTTCTACTCTACCCACCAAGGCTAATAAACCGCTCCCGCCCTCTGTGTTTAACTACAACCTGGGTAAATTCGCAGCTTGGATGGAGCAACCCTCCCTTGGGGTAGATGAATTTATTAGTCACTTTGCAGGCAACATTGGCGCATACTTTACCCCTACTGATTGGCCCGCCCTCAATGACCGCGCAAAACAGGCCAGAGTGCCTGTGATTATGTATCACGACATCCGAGCCAAAAAAGAGGTGTTCTTTGATGTCACCCCCCCAGAATTTGAAGCCGCGCTCCAGAGTATTCAAAAGCAGGGGTTAACCCCCATCAGCGTAGACCAGCTCTTAACCCACATGCGCACAGGCTTACCCTTACCCGAAAAGCCTATTCTGCTGACCTTTGACGATGGCTATGCGGGGCAATATGAATTTGTCTATACCCTGCTCAAAAAATATAGATATCCTGGCATGTTTTCGATCTACACCGACAAGCTAGACAAAAAACTAGGCCGACCTGGCATCACCTGGCCACAGCTCAAAGAAATGGCAGCAGATCCCCTCATTACCATCTCCGCCCATAGCGTCACCCATCCCAAAGATGTCAGCAAACTCCCAGACGATAAGCTTCGGTACGAAATTGAGCAATCTAAAAAAGTTCTAGAAGAGCGTCTTGGGGTTGAAATTCACGTCTTCACCTACCCCGAAGGCAATTACGATGCCCGTGTCATCAAGTTCATCCAAGCCGCAGGCTACTGGGGCGCATTTACGATGGATGACAACAATGAGGGCTTTGCAGGCCAGTCCGAAAATTTGCTTGCCATTAAACGCTTTGGACAGTCAACCCTTCCTCAGGTGTTAGCGAAAGCCTGGGGTGGGCCAGATCAGCAACCGTGGCGACTAGGGTTTGACTTCACAGCCCCCGTACATCAAATCGATGTGACGATGAATGCAACGCCCTTTCGGATGCTATCAGGAGGGCGTCCCATGACCATTCATGGCAAAACCCGCTATCAGGTGCCAGAGATGCTGACGGGTTCTGGGGCGATCGCTGCCGTCGATGGTGGATTTTTCTCGTTAGAATCTCTAGACTCCAACAAAATGATTGGCCCTGTGTTCAGTCAATTTACGGGTAAGTTTATCCCAGGCAAGCGGGGCGAAATGTCCAAGCTCCTAGGGCGTCCGTTGGTGATGATCAGCCCCTTTAGCGTTAAGTTCATACCCTTTGATCGAGACAAATATAATAACCTCGAAGGAATTCAGGCCAAGATGCCCTTGGTGACAGATGCCTTTGTGGCAGCTGCATGGCTCGTCAAAAATGCGGAAGCTCAACCGCCTGAAACATTTGGAGATCTGTTTGACTTTAACGCAGCTCGTCACCGCGCCTTTTGGGGCATCAATCAGGCCGGACAACCTCAAATTGGGGTCTCTACAGAACCTATTGGCTCAGTAGATTTAGGCAAAGCACTTGCTAAGCTAGGGTATCAAGATGCAGTCATGCTAGATTCTGGCGCGAGTACCTCTCTGGCCTATAGAGGAGAATCTTTGGTTTCCTATACCCCTCGTCCAGTCCCCCATGTGGTGGCTTTAGTCGCGCCACCCTCTACAAAGTCTTGTCCCGTTGCCCCAGTAGATCCCAATACGCCTCAGGCTCTCAGTGTCTTTGAGAACAATCTGCCAAATTCACAGTAAAACATCAATGCATCGATAATTCTCTTCATTATGTCTATCTGATATCGCCCCATGCGCATCTAGCCCCAATCTCAGTACATGCCCTAATCGCCCCTTACAATCAAAGCAGCCCTGTCGATGCGACATAAATGGAAGGAAACCTTGAACTAACGCTGCTGATAGTGATCACAGTGGTGGCAGGCATCACTGCCCAAGTCATCGCAGCCTATCTCAAAGTTCCTAGCATCGTGTTTCTGCTCACCTTTGGTATCGCCCTGGGACCAAGCGTATTGGGCGTTCTTAACCCGCACCTCCTCGGGCAAGGGCTTGAAGTCATTGTTTCGCTTTCCGTTGCCATTATTTTATTTGAAGGCGGCCTAAACCTCACCTTTCGAGAACTTAAAGAAGTCTCCGGTAGCCTTAGAAATCTGGTGGTGTTGGGCACCCTAATTACCCTCGTCGGGGGCAGCGCCGCAGCCCACTGGCTGGGGGAATTCCCTTGGCCCATTGCCTTTATCTATGCCTCCTTAGTGGTGGTGACAGGTCCTACGGTCGTTGCCCCATTGCTTCAGCAGGTCGGTGCTGAACGGCGAGTCTCCACGCTTCTAGAAAGTGAAGGCGTATTGATTGACCCAGTTGGGGCCATTTTGGCCGTGGTGGTCTTAAATATTGTGGTGCGGGGCAATGCCGATCCGGTCATGGTCATGGGCGGATTGGCCTCACGATTGGGCTTAGGCGGATTGATTGGATTGATGGGTGGTGGGCTGCTCAGTTTTGTTCTCAGAAAAGCCCGATTTTTATCTGAAGATCTTAAAAACTTAGTTGTGCTTGCAAGCCTGTGGGGATTCTTTGGATTGTCCCAAGCACTCATTAGCGAATCTGGACTGATGACTGCCGTTGTGATGGGGGTGATGGTGCGATCTGCGGCACTCCCTGAGGAACGTCTACTGCGACGGTTTAAAAATCAGCTTTCTGTGTTGGCTGTTTCGGTACTGTTTATTTTGCTGTCTGCGGATTTGTCGGTTGCTGGGGTCTTTGCCTTGGGGTCGCCTGGACTGTTGGCTGTACTGGGTCTGATGCTAATTGTGCGCCCCCTCAATGTTTTGGCCTCCACTTGGAATAGTGACTTAAACTGGCGGCAGAAAACGTTCTTGGCTTGGGTGGCCCCACGGGGGATTGTTGCGGCATCGGTGGCGTCTCTTTTTTCGATCGCACTAACCAAAGCAGGCATTAATGGCGGTGACTCCATCAAAGCCCTTGTGTTTTTGACCATCATTTTGACGGTGTTTTTGCAGGGCTTAACGGCTCGATGGGTGGCGGTGTGGCTCAAAATCCAGGCCACAGAAGCAACGGGAGCAATGATTGTGGGCTGTAACCCTCTCGGACGGATGGTGGCTCACCTCATTCAAGATCGGGGTGAATCTGTGGTGATGATTGACGCAGACCCTGACTACTGTGCCCAAGCTCAAGCTGAAAATCTTTCGGTAGTTCTGACCAGCGCTCTGGATATGGCGGCGCTTAGTGCGGCTGGAGTGGCCCAAGTCGGCTCGTTTCTGACGGTCACAAGCAATCCAGAGGTGAATTCTGTCTTGGCGCAGCGGGTGTTGGAAGAATTTCGTCCGCCACGGGTCTTGGCAACCTTGCCCGAAGCCCCAATGGATTCACCCCTCACCATGCCAGAAAAGCGATCCACAACAGAAGTGATGCGGGCATTTTCGGCCCAGGTCTCGGTGAAAGATTGGAGTCAGTACATTGTGGACAAGGAAGTTAAAACGGGGGAAGCTTTGCTGGATGAGGACGCAGAGCAATTCCAGCGTCAGTGTGTGCACCTGTACGCGTTAGCCAAAATCGGCAAACTCATTCCTGTGCTGGTGATTCGTCAAGACTATCTTCGGTTTGCGAAGGCCGATGAAACCTGGCAACCAGAGGATCGGCTGATCTATCTGCTGCATACGCCCAAAGCCCCTATGTTCTCGCGGGAGGCTCCTGCTTCTCTGCCTGAGCTGATTGTAGGTAAGTAGCCGTATGTGGTGATGGAATACCCGTTAGACTTTGTTCCACCTTGTAGTGTCAAACCAGTGCTCTTCCCTACAAGGTGATGTTTTAGCCCAGCTTAAAGTTCAGCGACTGCCCGCTCAATCAACCGTCTGGTTAAGGTTTGAATCCCTGTGTGGGTGTAGTAGTTGGTGGTCATATCCAAAAATGCACCCAAGTAATCGAGCTTATCTTTAGACACTTCCACAAACTTGGTGAGGTTATCTACCACGCTTTCGGGGGTTAGCCCACGGGAATCCACAAAGTCTGTCATCCAACCTTTGACGGAATCTACACTGCTGGTGATAAACGAAAGCTGTCCGGCAGCGTCTCCACCAGGAATGAGCGATCGCACTCCCTTAAACGTACTATTGTCTTCCAATTCCTTGGGCGACATGTTTTGAAGCGCAGACAGACCCTTGAGGGCGAAATCTGGGCCAAGGGGCACTAAGCCATCAAAACAAACCAGTGCTGCCATTCGCATCAAGGACTCACCACCATAGTCGCCTAGGGCTGCGAGAAAGTCACCAATGCTGTCGCCAGGGATGCCGTTGATTTGGCAAAACGCAACCAGCTCAACCACCAACTTGACAGAAAAGTCAATGCTTTGGGCCTTTTCAGGTTTAGGGGTCAGATTTTTCAAAAATCCTAAAAAGGAGATATCTTGACCGACCTTATTCGCCAGCGCTGCGGCTCCAAGAGCACCCGAGGCACTATCTACGGTTTGGTACAGCCACAATGCGTTTTGATAGCCTTGGGATTTATCGTTAAAGAGCGCGACGGCCCGTTCGCCAATGGCTTGAACCATTGCGGGGTCAGATTCTCCCGTGACGGCGGTGATGGTGTTATTAAAGCCGATCAGGTTTTGCCACTCGCCAGGAACCACAAAGTCCAAAGACCTCAGGGCCATGACCGTTACTCCGCCATTGGGGAGTTCATCAACCAGTTCGTAAATGGGCTTACTCATAGGAACTCCAAAGGTATTGGTTTACGGAATTAACTGAGCTTGGATAGCCCGTTGAGGTCAAATTTTTGAATCCAGGATTGGCGTTCAACCTTGGTAAAGGCTGGGTCACGGGACAGTACCTTGACTTGGTAGCGATCGCCCACCAAAACCCCCGTTTGGGTCGTACCAATCTCTAGTGTAGGAAATCCGGCAATTTTGGCAGTACTGCTGGCATACTTTTGGGCCGCAGAGGGCAGGCTCTTTGTGTCAGAGATCGAGAGCATGGCTACATTTTTACCATCTTTATTCAGTTTTGCTTCAGCGAAGCCCTTTTTCTCTTGGGCATAGACGCGCTCAAAGCCATTGGCAGATGTTGGGAAAAATTTATTGAACTGGCTTCCTTGGGTCGCTGTTTTTGCAACGGCCTTAGGTGCCCCCCGCTGAGTGGTCTCTTGCTGAACCTGAGCATAGGGAGAGGGTGGTTTGCTGGCGCAGCCTGTGGCGAAGAAGAATAGACCACAGAGGCACACGGATAATACAATGCTGCTCCAACGTTTCATGGTGGGCATAATAATCTCCTCAATCGGTGATTCAGAAAAAACGTCGCTATTGTGTAATGTACGATGCCCTTGGCAACCTTTTGAGCGAAGTCCTCTTTAGTTTAATGTTTATTCACCTAGCGTCTTACTTAAAGAAATAGAGTATCACCCCACCCCACCTCGCTTTTCAGATGAATTCAACCTTACCCGTCGCTAAGTGGTAATCAGCAGGCAAAACTTGCAGATTATGAGTATTACATTCGTGGGATAAAATCGGTTTATTCTGCTCCCAACGGAGCCTGGACAAAGGCGTACTCTTGGACGACTTGATTGTGAATCAAATGCTCTTGAATAATCCGCTCCAGAACGGGCACGGTGACGGAGTGATACCAAACCCCGTCAGGATACACCAATAAAATCGGGCCTTGGTGACACACTCGTAGGCAGTTGGTTTTGGTTCGGAATGTACAGGTTGGCTGTTCTGGCGTGACCTGATCGAGCTTTAGTTCCTTGAGTCGAGCTTTAAGATAGTTCCACGCCTCTAGCCCTAATGCTTTATCACAGCAGAGGGCGTGGGTTTGATCGGCACATAGAAACAGATGACGCTCAATGGAACACAGCCCTAACGCCTCTGTGCGACGCTGAAGCCGATCATCAGATGGAGCAGTGGGCTGCGATGTTAAGTCTGGGTCTGAAGCAAGCATTTAGTATACGTTTAAATGGATTGGCTTGCCATGTCATTAATGAGCAGAGCCATTTCCATGATAGTCATCACTGTCATAGAACCCATTCTTGGTGCCAAAAAATAGGCAAGATATTGTGAATACAACGGTTAGGCCAACCAGAATGAGCTTCATCTCCATAATTGCCAACGTCTCTATAAGGTACAAAACTGAGATTCCGCTCTCCACGCTATCGCAGTTTAGCTGAGCCTGTACAATCTTATGCGCTCAATGTCTCAATCACACGGTCAAAATAAGATGCACATTCTGAGGCTAAATCGCAGCAATCACCTGGGGTGACTTGTTTTTGGGTAGATGAAGGATTCCGACCCGAATGCTTAAAGTTTTGAATATGGGCGACACAAATGATCTTCATGAGACGAACCGCTTCGATCATGGAAGGAATGCTGACGTTCAAGGTCGTGTAGGTCTCCTTGAGTCCGTTTAAGCAGCGATCTTCGAGCACGGAAACATCACCTGCCATCAGTGCGTAACAGATGTAGCGCAAAATAATTTCGGCATCTCGTAAACAGGCCGCCATTTTGCGATTGGGATGACAAGCACCACCTGGGTGGGCAAGACTAGGGTCTTGGCAGACAATCCCGGCGATCGCATCCGCTACACAGCAGCTTGCAATGCCCGACAGTGCCTGAATGGCGTCAAAGCGCTTGTTAAGTCCTGCAATAACGACCTTGATCTGGTCAAATTCAACCTGGCCCATCACAGCAGTATCCTTGTTTACACCTTCGGCAACGCGGGAAAATGCATCGTACATGAAAGTCTCCTGTCTGTTCAAAAATCTGATCAAGCTATGGTTAGGGTGATCCAGAAGGCTAGGGTGATCTCACAGGCATTCATGATTTGTTACATAAAAACAGCCCTTAAAATGATATTGATCCCATGCACATTGAGTAGAAACTGTTATGGCTGTCAATGGGTCTTATTCTGAAGCTTTGAAAGAATCTATGACCGCTGTAGGGATTGGAAGTTTACGGGCTTTGGCCCAACAAAGCGGCGTTTCTCGGCGGCAAATTGAGTGGCTGTGCCGAGGGGAGGTTCAGCATTTGTCGATTCAGAATGCAATGGGGCTAGCGACAGCCCTTCAGCTAGCGCTTGTAGACTTTCTGCATCGCTTTGGTAGCCCATCTAAGCTTGAGCAACAAAACCCAAAACCTCAGGACACTCAGAATGAAGCATTGATGGCGGACTATCAACGGCTAGAGCGGGCGCTAGAGGATCAGCGATCGCAGCTCCAGCAAACCTTCCAGTCCGAAGCCCTCAACATCCTAGAATCCCTTATCCTTCAGTTGCCTACTACTGCTCATGCCGCCCAAAATAATCCCACATTGCCTGCCGTTCGACTGATTCCCCTGCTCAAGCCTTTAGAACAACTGCTTCAGGCTTGGGAGATTGAGGCGATCGCCACGGTAGGTGCGATCATTCCCTACGACCCTACGCTGCACCAATGGGCAGGGGAGACTGCACCACCGGAGTTTCAGCATCCAGTACAGGTGAGTCATGTAGGTTATCGTCAAAGAGAGCGGTTACTATATCGGGCGAAGGTGCGTTTGCCCAAACCAACTAATGAGAAACTTGACTCTCATTGATTATGATTAATAAACAGGACTGTAGGGACTTAATGTGGACGACCAAGAATTAGCGATCCTTCTAGAGGATCTTGAGTCGGACAGAGTTGAGCGTAAAGCATCAACTTCAGATGGCAAAAAAACACGACAGGCAGTTTGTGCTTTTGCAAATGATTTACCAAACCATAAAAAACCTGGTGTTCTTTTTGTCGGCGTTAACGATGACGGCACCTGCACTAATTTGCCCATAACAGATGAGCTTCTTCTAACGCTCTCTAGCATCCGCTCTGAAGGAAAAATTCTGCCATTTCCAGTCTTACAGGTAAATAAACGTACTATTAATAGCTGTGAATTAGCAGTTGTCATTGTACAGCCATCTGATGCGCCTCCAGTTAGATTTGATGGACGCACCTATATTCGAGTTGGCCCTAGACGTGCAACAGCGACACCTGAAGAAGAACGTCGGTTAAATGAGAAACGTCGAGCCAGAGATTTACCTTGTGATTTGCAACCACTTCCTTCTGCTACTCTTGCCGATCTAAATTTGGAGTTTTTTAGGCAATCGTATTTACCTTTTACTTTAGCGCCAGACGTACTAGCGGAAAACCATCGATCTCTCACTCAACAATTAGCCTCAGTCCGATTTACCACTCCTGAACCAGAATCATGCCCAACGGTTCTAGGAATTCTTGTTGTTGGCAATAATCCTAAGCAATTTATTCCTGGACACTATGTTCAATTTCTCAGAATTGATGGTACTGAATTAGCAGATCCAATTAAAAATCAAAAAGAGATTAGTGGTGTGTTGCTAGATATTTTACGAGTGCTGGATGAAACGCTACAAATCAACATTTCGATTGCATCAGACATTACAAGTCAGTCTCTTGAGATCCAGCGTTCAGACTACCCCATTGAAGCCCTAAGACAGTTAACCAGAAATGCAGTAATGCATCGTTCTTATGAACAAACGAATGCGCCAGTGAAGGTGTATTGGTTTAATGATCGAATTGAAATTTCAAACCCAGGCGGGCTATTTGGTCAAGTTAACCGAGAGAATTTTGGTCAGGGCGCAACAGATTATCGTAATCCAAACCTTGCTGGCGTAATGAAAGACCTAGGATATGTACAGCGCTTTGGTTTTGGGATCCCCACCGCAAGACGAGCCTTAGCAAATAATGGTAATCCGCCACCAGAATTCTTGTTAGATGACACTTACACATCTGTTATTATCAGGAGGCAACCATGACTCCACCCATTATTGCTTTCTTCAACAATAAAGGCGGCGTTGGAAAAACATCTCTTGTTTACCACTTAGCATGGATGTACTGCGATTTAGGTCTACAAGTAGTAGCAGCCGATTTAGATCCTCAGGCTAATTTAACAGCAGCTTTTTTAGATGAAGATCGCTTAGAAGAGATTTGGGAAGGTAGCGATATTGAGGACTACAACACGGTTTTCAGATGCGTCAAGCCTTTATTAACGGGTGTGGGTGATATTACGACTCCAAATCTAGAAAAAATAGAAGATGGATTAAGTCTTTTAATTGGAGATTTACAATTATCTGGCTTTGAAGATGAATTGTCTTCTCAATGGTCTGATTGTCTTGATCGAAAAGAGCGAGCATTCAGAGTTATCTCAGCTTTTTGGCGAGTATTAAGTCAAGCTGCCTCAAGTAATGGTGCTGATGTAGTTTTAGTCGATTTAGGGCCTAATCTAGGGGCAATTAATCGCGCAGCTCTAATTGCGTCGGATTATGTGGTCGTTCCCCTCTCTCCAGATTTATTTTCCTTACAAGGGCTAAAAAATCTTGGCCCAACTGTAAGACGGTGGCGGGAGGAATGGCAAGAGCGGATTCCTAAAAATCCAGCTTCAGACCTTCTTTTGCCGACAGGAAAAATGCAACCTGTTGGTTATATCATTCTCCAACATGGTGTCCGATTTGATCGTCCGGTACAAGCCTTTCAACGATGGATTGAAAAAATTCCTCATATATACAATAGCGATGTTTTGCAGAAGCGACATGAGACTGTTACAAGCTCACCATCAAGCGATCCAAATCGTTTGGCACTACTCAAGCACTACCAAAGTTTGATGCCAATGGCGCAAGAATCCCACAAACCTATTTTTCATCTCAAACCTGCGGATGGTGCGATTGGCGCTCATACTTCTGCCGTAAAGCTCGTCCATACAGACTTTATGGTTCTAGCACAGAAAATTGCTGATCGAACTGGATTAGTGCTGCCCCATAATTCATTACCTCTGAATTTAGAAGTAAGGGTTTGAGCCATACCTCAACCATCTGCACAAGCTTGGCAAAATTAAATGCGATCGCCCCAATCCCCTTGGCAACTTAAGCCCCAGCAATCTTCGCAAGATTGGCTCAGAGAACTGCTAAAAAACCGTTTACCTCAGTGCAACGGACGTTTTGCAGCACAGATTTTAGGGCAGCGAGGCATTCAAGACGCGGATGCAGCATTGGCGTTTTTGGATAGTCGCCAGTATCAGCCCACGCCGCCCTCTGCCTTTGGTGTGGAAATGGAGCAAGCTGTTGAAAGGCTGATTGTGGCCCGCGATCGCCAGGAAACAGTCTTCATCTGGGGCGATTTTGACGCTGATGGCATTACGGCAACCTCGGTATTATGGGAAGGCTTAGGGCAGTTTTTTGAGCAAAATCAAGCCCTCCACTTTTTTATCCCCAATCGGCTGAAAGAATCTCATGGGCTTTCGATGAGCGGAATTGATTCTATTTCCGCTCAAGGTGCTCAGCTCATCGTCACCTGCGATACGGGCAGTTCTGACCACGCAGAAATTGACTACGCTCAAAGTCTGGGCATCGATATCATCATCACTGACCACCACACCCTGCCAAAAGATCGTCCCTCGGTGACGGCATTTCTCAATTCCCGCACCTTTGCGAAAGGGCATCCCCTCGCACATTTATCCGGCGTGGCTGTAGCCTATAAATTGGTGGAGGCGCTGTACGAAAAGCTACCCCACATCCCTCAAGCGCCCTTAGAAGATTTATTGGATCTGGTGGCTATCGGACTAATTGCTGATCTGGTTCAGCTTACGGGGGATTGTCGCTACCTTGCCCAGAAAGGTTTGATGCGCCTTAAACGACAGCTTGCGAATCCTACCCGTCCTGGTGTGGCAAAGCTACTGGAATTGTGTAATAGAACAGGCGATCGCCCCTCAGATATTTCCTTTGGCCTTGGCCCCCGCATCAACGCCCTCAGCCGCATTCATGGGGATGCCCGTGAAGGCGTAGAACTGCTCACCACCCGCGATCCGGTGCGGGCCGCAGTGCTAGCGGAATCTGCGGAAGTGACTAACCTTTGTCGCAAGGAAGTGCAGCAGCGTGTCACCCAAGAAGCCCAAATATATCTAGCGCGACTTGATCTAGATTCTACTTCCGTCATTGTTCTGAGCGATCCGCAGTGGCCTGTGGGAGTACTCGGCTTGGTTGCGAGCCAACTGGCCCAGACCTATGGACGACCTGCCATCCTGCTTAGCACCGTAGGCTCTACTCCAGATATGCCAATGCTGCGTGGTTCTGCCCGTTCTGTGCGGGGGATTGATCTGTATACATTGCTTCAGCGGCAGGCCCACCTCCTTGACCGCTTTGGGGGACATCCCTTTGCCGCAGGACTGAGTTTATCCCTTGAAAACTTACCGCTGTTTACGGCATCAATCAATCAATGTTTTCGCCAAACCATTGGGCAATGGACTCCCCCTCCTCTCGACATTGACCTAGAAGTGACCCTTTCAGACATTGTGCGGGACGGCGGCGTCAGTTTATTCCGAGAGCTTCAGCAGCTTGAGCCTTACGGCATGGGGAACCCAGCCCCTCAGCTTCTAATTCGTCACTGCTGGCTAGAGCGACGGCGTGGGTCGGCATTCCAAGGGACGGATAGCCGCAAGGTACGGTACAAAAAAACGCGATTTATGGTGCGCGATGAGAGCACCTCATCCCTCTTTCCTGGCGTTTGGTGGGGACACGATCCTGAGGAGGTGCCGGAGGGATGTTGTGATGTAGTGGTTGATTTGGAGTATGGACAGCTCTATAAGCAGCCAGAATATCATTTGCGTTTAACGGCGGTTCGCCCAGCGGAAGATGATTCTGCTTTGACAGGTCAATCTTCTAGGGAACAGTGGCTCCTGGATTGGCGACAGCAAGCAGCAGAGCAGCTTTTGCCAATCCCTATTCTGCGGCTTGATCAATGTCCCAATGATTGGGAGGAGTTAGACCTATGGGCACAGCAGGCCAATGTTCAGCAAGAAAAATTAGCGTTGGCTTATCCTGCCTCGGCATTGCCCGAAGCAACGTTAAAATGGCAGCAACTGGCAGGGTTAGCCAAGTATTTAGCCCGCACGCAACTTCGCGTTACCCTTGCGGCGGTACAGGAACGGCTGGGGGTGGGAGGGCGATCGCTTTTCTTCGGCTTAGAAGCCCTAAAATACCTAGGGTTTAAGCTCACCACTGAAACAGATACGATTAAGGTAAAAGGCCCGTCTGGGCCGTTAACTGGGGCTGAGGCGACAGCCGCCACCCAAGCTATTCAAAGATTCCTGAATGCGTTAGCAGAAGAACACTTTCAGCACGAGTATTTTCAGTGCGCACCTGTGGCACAGCTTCAGCAAACGTTAGAGCAGCGCTTAATGGGTTAATGGTCATGGATTAATGGTCTAAGAACTCAGCCATATAAACCCAAGTCCTAGCAACAACCCGCTGGAAAAATGCAGTGCCACGGCAATAAATTTGCAGTTATTCACCCGCTGGGGCTGATCATGATATTGCCCCACAAACCGACAAAGCTTAACAGCAAACGGAAGACTGCCAAAGGTTAACAGGGTACCAATCGGCATCACGCCCAAAACGACCGATAACAACACAGAAACATAAGCACTCCCACACAGCCAGGGGAGCAGTGCTGCACCGCGCTTGGTGCCCAGGCGGACGATGGGCGATCGCTTCCCAGCGGCAATATCATCCTCTACTTGATGAAAGTGGGAGCAAAACAAAATGATGCTGGTGGTGATTCCCAAAAAGGCTGAAGCACAGAGAACGGTGACTGACCCGCTTTTAGTTTGGCTATAGTACACCGCTGAAAGCGCCAACGGCCCATAGGCAAAAAAGCACAGAAATTCGCCTAAGCCTTTATACCCTAGGCGGAACGGTGGCCCTTGGTAAAGATAGCCTAAGAAACAGCACGCCAATATGAGTCCTAATACCGTGAGATCTTGCTGCATGACAGAAATGGCCATGATGCCCAGCACGCCCAGCGCCAGTAGTCCATTGCCAATCCAAAACATGAGGGGACGATTGCCCGTCAGGTTAACCAAAGAATGGTGCTTATTTTGGTCAATCCCTGTGTCAGCATCGTAGACATCATTGCTGACGTTACTCCAGGCCACAATGCTGATGGCAGACAGCAAAAATGTGGCGGCAATCCAGCCATTGATGGGATGCTGGGCGGAGGCGGATTTTTGGTGTGCAGCGATTGCCGTGCCCACCCAAATGGGCACCACTGCCACGCTATACATGGGGGGCTTAATGGCGGCTAGCCATAGCTTACGTCTAGATACGGGGAGTGCTTCGGTGGAAATGCTGCTCAAACGGATCGCTCTGCACAAGATTGGGCGTTTTCATTTTAAGACGGTACGTTACCGACCATAACGGGGTTGCAGCAGTTCGTCACACTTGGAATTACAGGGCATAATGACTTTAAGGTGATCCTCGAAATGAGAGAGAGATAAATCATTAAGGGAGGTTTAATTAAGCCAGCCTCCCACAGGGTAATTGATCTAGCGATCTGACAATAGCGATATTTTTTGATTCGCTTCCAAAGATCCCGTCTAAACCATGAATTCTACGTAAAGGTTCAAAACGATATGGAATGGGCTTTTGGCTCCAAATAGCCTATTTTACGTAGGTTTATGCTGTCAGAAAATCGAATCGCTTAATCTGACAAAACCAGACTTTATCTATATATACAAATTTGTTGTAAAGCCTCATAATTTGACTGCCGTGTTGAAAATACAACAGACTAATTTGAGGGATTTCTAAAAAAAAATGGCTCATTTTTTGTTGCACCCCTGATTGACAAACAAATTTCGTTTAGGGTTGGCCAACTTCTCTGTCCCAAAAATAGGTGTTCATTATGACTCGTAACATTTATGGGCTGCTTGTTGGTATTGACAAATACATTAGCCCTGTCACTCCCTTAAACGGCTGCGTAAACGATATTTTGGCAGTCAAAGCCTATCTAGAAGGGCGAGTTGCAACGGATGGCTATCAACTCCACCTCAGTACCCTCCTGAATGAGGATGCCACCCGTCTCGCCGTCATTAATGGCTTTCGCCAACACCTCTGTCAGGCAGGTAGCGAGGATGTCGCCTTCTTTTACTACGCTGGGCATGGCGGACAGCAAGATTCTCCTGAAGCCTTTTGGGCCTTGGAACCCGATCGCCTGGATGAAACACTGGTTTGCTATGACAGTCTTAGTGAAGGGGGTTGGGGGTTAGCCGATAAGGAGTTGGCGACGCTGATCGCTGAGGTTGATCAAAACAAACCGCACATTGCCGTCATTTTGGATTGTTGCCATTCTGGATCTGGGACTCGCGGCGATTTAGAAGGGGATACAGCCGTTCGCAAGGCCCCCTGCGATCGCCGTAAACGACCCCTCGACAGCTTTATTTTCTCCTTAGCAGATATTGAAAATTTGTCGATCCCCTCCCGTAATCCAGAGGTAAATCCGAGCGGATGGGCTTTACCGAAAGGCAAACATGTCGTCCTTTCCGCTTGCCGCGATCGCGAACTTGCCAAAGAATACAATGGGGAGGGACAACCTCGGGGTGCATTCTCTTATTTCTTGCTGAATACGTTGCAAAAAGCGAATGGCAGCCTCACCTATCGCGACTTATTCAAACGCACGAATGCTCTAATTCGCTCGAAGTTAGCGGATCAATCGCCTCAAATTGAAGCTACAGATCTGAAGGATTTAGACCAACCGTTTTTGGGAGGGGCGATCGCCCCTTCTACGCCCTACTTCACGGTTAGCTGCCACAAAGACCACGGCTGGGCGATCGATGGGGGTGCAGTACATGGCATTCCTCAACCGACTGGAGGAAAAACGACCTTACTGGCATTGTTTCCCTTTGACAGTTCACCTGAACAATTACGTCAATTGTCGGAGAAGATTGGGACTGGCGCAGTCACCAAGATCCTGCCGCAACTCAGTACGGTTCAGATCGATGGCATTGAGGACTTAAATCCAGAGACAACTTATAAAGCGGTGATCACCAGTCTGCCATTAACGCCCAAAAGCATTTTGATGGCTGGAGATTCAGACGGAATTGAATTCGCTCGTGCTGCCTTGCAAAAAATTGGCGCAGCACAGCAGCCATCCCTATATGTTGCCGAAGTGATCACGGCGGAAGCGGCGGAATTTAAGTTATGGGCGCATGACGGGCAATATGTGATTTCCAGACCCGCTGACGATCGCCCACTGGTTGCCCAAATCCAGGGTTATAGTGCCGCAAGTGCTATGCAAGCGATTCAGCGGTTGGAACACATGGCTCGTTGGACGAATATTGCCGAACTCTCTAGCCCTGCCACTAGCCGCATTCAGTCTGGGGCCGTGCACATGTCCCTGATGCAGGAGGGGCGAGAACTGGAAGAGGCTCAAATTCACCTGGAGTATCAGCAGGAAAACGGCAAGTGGAGGCAGCCCACTTTTACCGCCAAGCTCAAAAATACCAGCAGTGAACCCCTCTACTGCGCCCTGCTTGATTTAACCGATCGGTATGCGGTGATTGGGGGTTTGTTTGATGGCGGTGGAGTCTGGCTCGATCCGGGAGAAGAAGCGTGGGCATTAGGGGGAAAGGCCATCTATCCTAGTGTGCCGAAAGAACTCTGGGAGAGAGGGATCACTGAGACGAAAGATCTTTTGAAACTGATTGTTAGTACGGCTGAATTTGATGCGACATTGCTCGAACAAGAAAATTTAGACTTACCTGCTTCCCGTGCTGTGCGATCGCCCCAACGCAGTCAGGGGACACTGAATCGTCTGATGCGACGGGTGCAAACTCGCGAACTTGGTGCGGTGTCTGAGGAAGAGGCGTTTTACGATGACTGGGTAAGTACCCAGGTCACGATTACAACAGTGCGACCGTTGAATGCCACCATCGTTCCCAATAAAGGCAGTGGTGTCTCTTTAGGGTCTGGGGTGATGCTTCAACCCCATCCTGGCTTAAAGGCCCAGGCAAGGCTAACCACCATCACGCAATCCACACGAGATTTGGGAGGTCTGATTCTGCCACCCATCTTGCGGGAAGATGTCACGGTGACTCAGCCGTTTCAATTCACGACCAGTCGCGGCAGCGATCCGGGGTTGAGTGCTTTGGAACTGAACCATGTGGATGCAGAAACGATCACCTCGGTAACGCCCCGACAACCCCTGAGGTTATCGGTGGATACAGTCTTAGGTGAGGGAGAGCGGGTGTTGGCGATCGCCCACGATGGCGAATTCTTTCTACCCTTGGGGTGGGGGCGAACAACAGCAGGAAAAACCGAGATTACGTTGGAGCGATTGCCCGATCCATTGAGTGCAGGGGAGCGTAGCTTGACTGGGGCGATTCGCATTTTCTTCCAGAAGGTGATGAGCGAAAAGCTAGGGTTAGCGTTTGAGTACCCCATTCTGGCAGCAGTTGACGTGGATTCTGATGGAACGGTGGACTATGTTCAGGATGCAGCGGAGGTCAAAACGCGAGTCGCTAAAGCCAAGCGGATTGTGCTTTACATCCACGGCATTATTGGCGACACCGAAAGTATGGTGCCCAGCGTTCGGAGCGCCAAAATTCCGGTAAATGGACAGGATGAAACACTGGGGGATCAGTACGATCTGGTGCTTGCCTTTGATTATGAAAGCCTGAATACCTCGATTGAAAACCATGCGCGGAGCCTAAAGCAACGACTTGCCGCTGTTGGGCTGGATGTTAATCATGGGAAAGTTCTGCACATTGTGGCGCACTCGATGGGCGGGTTAGTTTCGCGCTGGTTTATTGAGCGGGAAGGCGGAAATGCGATTGTCAACCATCTATTCATGCTGGGAACTCCGAATGGGGGATCTCCCTGGCCTACGGTACAAGCCTGGGGGACTGCGGCTCTGGCGATTGGTCTGAATAGTCTTTCAACGGTGGCTTGGCCTGTGAAGGTGTTGGGGAGTTTGGTGGCGGCGATTGAAACCATAGATACCACGCTCGATCAGATGCAGCCGGAATCGGAATTTCTCAAGTCTTTAGCGGCCAGTCCCGATCCGCAAATTCCTTACACCATTCTTGCAGGAAATACTTCTATTATTCCGGCAGCGGTGGAGTCTAATCGGCTGAAGCGATTGATGCAGAGGTTGATGAGTAGTGCGGTGGCACTGCCGTTTTTTGGACAGGTCAATGATATTGCCGCCACGGTATATAGCATTACGCAGGTGCCAGAAGGGCGATCACCTCAACCCCAGATTCACGAGGTCGGCTGCGATCACCTGGTCTATTTTACCAATACTGAAGGATTGCAGGGATTATCCAATGCGGTTAGTCAAGCCTTGGAGCTTAAGTAAGAATAGAGCGTTAAATTCCTTTTAAGAGATTAAATAAGGTTAAGAAAATGGATAGTAAATCTGTTACAAAAATCTTGTTTCTGGCGGCGAATCCGAAAAACACTACGCCTCTAAGCTTGGAAAAGGAGTTGCGGGAGATTGATGAGGGGTTACGGCGGTCAAAACATCGGGATCGCTATGAACTGGAACAAAAGTGGGCCGTCAGGCCCAGAGATATGCAAAGGGCTATTCTAGACTTGTCTCCTCAAATTGTACATTTTTCAGGACATGGTCTTGGAGCTGAACGGGGTGAACTATCGGCTCAAGGAGTGCGCGATCTGTGTGTGGAGCCAGAAACTTCTTTGGAGCCGGAAGGTCTTGTGTTTGAAGATGATACAGGACAAGCCAAGCTGGTGAATACAGAGGCGATCGCGGGATTGTTCGAATTGTTTGCCGATCAGATTGAATGTGTGTTGATGAATGCCTGTTATTCGGTAAACCAGGCAGAGGCGATCGCTCAAAACGTTCCCTATGTGATTGGTATGAATCGGGCAGTGGGAGATACGGCGGCACAGATTTTTGCAGTAGGGTTTTACGATGCATTAGGGGCAGGTCGAGGTATTGAGTTTGCCTATAAGTCTGGTTGCGTGGCCATTAAATTGGCTGGCATCCCAGAGAGCTTGACTCCCCAATTGATAACTCGGGATCTGATTCGACGCGCCAGTCTTCCTCTATCTCTCAAGGAAATCCAAAAAGAACCGAGGGATCTTAATCCTAGTGAAAGTAATATTCGTATAATTGAAAGTAATGGTTGCTTTTGTATTGTTAGATCTCGGCTTGAACAGCGTTGTTATGAAGAAGTATTAAAGTCGGGCATGCTAATTCGAATTAAGTCTCCCGAAAAGATGGGTAAATCTTTAATGATGGGTAGAGTTTTGGAACATGTCCGCCAGAATGGATATAGAACAGTTATTATTGATTTGCGCCAAGCAGAAAAAGAGAATTTTGCAGATATTAAAACTTTTTTGCAATGGTTCTGTGCCTATGTAAGTGACGAATTGGGCACCTATCAAGATCCTAAAGAAAATTGGAAAGATTATTTATCATCAAGTCCTAATTGTACGAAATATGTTGAGAAATATCTCCTCAGTAATATAGAGGAACCACTCATTATCGCAATTGATAATTTTGATTGTATTTTCGATCACCCTAACGTTGAAACCGATTTTTGTGGCTTGCTGCGTGGCTGGTTTGAAAAAGTAAATTCAAGCGAAGTATGGGGCAAGCTACGCCAGATCATTGTTTATTCGCAAGAATCCTATGCAACTAAAGATATTAATCAATCCCCATTTAATGTTGGATTGTCCATTGAACTTGGCGAACTAGATAAAGAACAAGTATTAGCTTTAGCAAATGCCTATGGACTAGCGTGGACTAAAGAAGAAACCATAAAACTGATGGATATGATCGGAGGGCATCCCTATCTAATTCAAATGGCTTTCGATAAAATTGCACACCAAGATATATCGCTTGAAAAGTTATTAAAAACGGCACCGACTGAAGCAGGAATTTATGGAAATTATCTCAGTGAACGACTACAAGATTTGGAAAAAACAGATTCACTTGTGGCTGCAATGAGAAAAGTTGTTGACTCCAATAGTCCAGTTCGATTAAAAACGAAGGAAGCATTTAAGTTGGATGGCATGGGTCTTATAAAAAGAGAGGGAAATGATATCGTATCGCGATGTAAATTATACAGCTTGTATTTTAGTGATAGGTTGAGGGACTAAATTATGACTCTTAAATCATCTCCCAAAGAGATTAGAAATTCGTTTTATCACGTCAAGGGTGGAAGTTTGTCCGCTGATGCACCAAGCTATGTGGAGCGGCAGGCTGATCGAGAACTATATGATCGCCTCAAAGCAGGGGAGGCGTGTTGTTATGTCTTTAATTCGCGCCAGATGGGTAAATCTAGCTTACGGGTACGGACGATTCAGAAGCTAACAAGGGATAACGTATTCTGTGCAACGATAGATCCGCAAACCATTGGTACGCAGCTCACTCAATCGCAATGGTATGCCAGCATTATCAGTAGCCTTGTGGAGAGTTTTGGGTTAGAAGAGCGATTTGATCTGGATCGTTGGTGGCGAGAGAAGGATCTACTTTCGGATGTAAAACGCTTGGATGATTTTATTTCAGATGTTTTATTGAAAGAGATTCATCAACCGATTGCGATCTTTGTGGAAGAAATTGATAGTCTCCGTAGTCTTGCCTTTGAGGCTGATGACTTCTTCAAGCTCATTCGTTCATTTAATGAAAGTCGCGCACAAGATGAGAAATTTAAGCAATTGTCCTTTGCCTTTATCGGTGTATCCACTCCGCAGGATCTCATTCAAGACAAAGATCACTCTACGTTTAATGTGGGCACTGCCATCGAGATGAGTGGTTTTAGCTTAAAAGAAGCACAGACATTAATCAAAGGGTTAGAAGGAATTGTCCCCAATCCTCAACTTATTTTAGAAGAGGTACTATTCTGGACAGGTGGACAACCTTTTTTGACGCAGAAATTACTTGGGGTAATTCTTCAAGAGATAGAAGAAAATAATATTATTTTATCGACGGAAGATGTATCATTTTGGATCAAAAAAATTGTTCAAAATCACATCATTGATAATTGGGAAACTCAAGATGTGCCGCAGCACTTCAAGACATTGCAAGATCGCTTGTTACGTAGCGATGAAAAAGAACAAGGTCGGTTGCTAGATTTTTACAAGCAGATTTTGGATAACGAGGATAGTGGGGGTATTGATACAGATGAAAGTAACGAACAAATGCATCTGCGTTTAACTGGCTTTGTCGTCAAAAAAAATGGGAAACTGGATGTCTATAACCCAATCTATAGAAAGATATTTGACAAGGAATGGGTGAAGAAGGCATTTGATAATTTACGGCCAGATTTTTATGCAGAGAATATTAAACTTTGGCTCGAAGCTGACGATGATAAAAAGGAGTTATTTTTATTGCGAGGAGAGAGGCTATGGGCAGCAGAAAAATGGGCAGATGACAAACATTTAAGTCTTGAAGATACAAAGTTTTTAACAGCTAGTCGAGAACTATATCACAAATTGAAGTCTGAGGTCGAACAGGAGAGAATTGCGATCCTGAAAGCGGCACGAGAGGAGGCGGATCGGCTTTCAATGGAGAATAAGTTGAAGGCTGATTTTAATCATGCCGAATCTCTCGCTCTTTCGTCATTGTCTATGCTGGATTCCGAAAAAGCTTTTGATGCTCTGATTGAAGGAATTAGAGCCAACAAAATTCTCTCTAAACAAAAGGAGACCTCCACAATTGTCTCAAAATCGTTAATCAAAGCGCTTTATTGGGTAACTGAGTATAACCAATTGGAAGGGCATAGTAGCTCGGTCTTTTTCGTTAGTTTCAGTCCCGATGGCAAAACCTTGGCGACCGGTAGCGATGACAAAACCATTAAACTCTGGAATCTAGAATCAGGCAAAGAAGTCTATACCCTGGAGGGTCACGATCACTCGGTCTATAGCGTTAGTTTCAGCCCCGATGGGAAGACCTTAGCGACCGGTAGTGAAGACAAGACTATCAAGCTCTGGAATCTAGAGAAATTCGAGGAAATCCATACACTCAAGGGACATCTTGAATCGGTCAAGAGCGTCAGCTTCAGCCCCGACGGTAAGACCTTGGCAACCGGCAGTGAGGATAGCACAGTCAAACTCTGGAGTCTAGAGAAATTCGAGGAAATTTGCACACTTAAGGGACATCTTGAATCGGTCGAGAGCGTGAGTTTCAGTCCCGACGGCAAAATCTTAGCGACCGGTAGCGAGGATAGCACGATTAAACTCTGGAGTCTGGAGAAATTCGAGGAAATCCACACACTTAAGGGACATCTTGAATCGGTCTATAGTGTCAGTTTCAGTCCTGATGGCAAAACCTTAGCGACCGGTAGTGAAGACAAGACCATCAAACTCTGGAATCTAAAGACATGCAAGGTAATCCGCACGCTCAAGGGACATTATGGCGGTGTTTGGAGCGTCAGTTTTAGTCCTGATGGTAAGACCTTGGCGACCGGCAGCGCTGACAAGACCATCAAACGTTGGAATTTAAGAACTGGCAAGGTAATCCGTACCTTCAAGGGACATTATGGTTGGATTTGGAGTGTTAGTATCAGTCCCGATGGTAAGACCTTGGCGACCGGCAGCGCTGACAATACAATCAAGCTCTGGAATCTAGAGAGGGTTCAAGAAAGTCAAACTCTCGAAGGACATGCAGGCTGGGTCTATAGTGTCAGTTTTAGCCCCGATGCTAAAACCTTGGCAACCGGCAGCGCTGACAACACCATCAAACTTTGGAATCTAGAGTCGCATCAGGAAATCCTTACCCTGAAGGGGCACACTGGCAGAGTCAGAAGCGTCAGTTTCAGCCCTGATGGTAAGACCCTAGCGACCGGTAGTGAAGACAAGACCATCAAACTCTGGAATCTAGAGTCCTACCAGGAAATCTTTACCCTAAAGGGACATACTGGCGGGATCAGAAGTACTAGCTTTAGTCCTGATGGCAAGACTCTAGCGACCGGCAGTGAGGACAGCACGATCAAACTCTGGAATCTAGAGTCGCACCAAGAAATTTTTACTCTGGAGGGACACACTGGACGGATCTACAGCGTCAGTTTCAGCCCTGATGGTAAGACCCTAGCGACCGGCAGTGAGGACAAGACCATCAAACTCTGGAGTCTAGAGTTCTACCAGGAGATTCATACACTCAAGGGACATGGTAACTCTATTTATAGTGTCAGTTTCAGTCCCGATGGCATGTCCTTGGCAACGGGCAGTTTTGACCAAACCATCAAACTTTGGAAGCTAGAGACTGGTGCAGAGATCCACACTCTCGAAGGACATAAAGGCTGGGTCAATATCGTCTGTTTTAGCCCCGATGCTAAAACCTTGGCAACCGGCAGCGCTGACAACACCATCAAACTCTGGAATCTAAAGACATACCAGGAAATACGTACCCTCCAAGGGCATGATGACTCGGTCTATAGCGCCAATTTAAGCTCAGATGGCAAGATCTTAGCGACATGCAGTGCTGATAACACGATCAAACTCTGGAATCTAGATTTCTGGACTCAAGACTTAGACTCTTTAGTGGAATGTAGTTGTGATTGGGTACGCACTTATTTAGAGAATAACCCCAAGGTCAGTGAGAGTGACAGGCACCTATGTGATGGCTTAGGTTCCAAAAATGCTTAGCACAAAGGTGCAATCACGATCAATTCTTCAATGGCTTTTTCGATTGCAATCATTGGCTCATCAGCCTGCCCATTGTTTCTTCTTGCAATGGTCGAAACATGAAGAAACCTAGTGTACAACAATGAAGTTAGAACAAGATAGATTCTATTCCCATTAAAGGTAAGATGCAGAGCTGGTGTAGTGCAATGAGATATAACGACCTTTTGACCATGCTGTCATGAAAAATCTGATATCAGTCTTAGTAGACCTTGATGCCTATTTTCAGCGCATCGGCTACAAGGGCGATCGCACTCCCACCCTCGCCACATTACAGGCCATTCACCAACGCCATACCACGGCGATTGCCTTTGAAAACCTCAACCCCTTTCTCCATCGTCCCGTCTTTATAGATTTACAATCTTTACAGCAAAAACTCATTCACAACCCGCGTGGAGGGTATTGTTTTGAGCAAAATATATTGTTGCGCGCAGTCTTAATTGCTCTTGGCTTTCGAGTCACCAATTTAGCCGCACGGGTCTTGTGGAACCGTCCAGAGGGGATACTCACCACACGTACCCATATGCTGCTTTTGATTGAAATTGATCAAGAATCCTTCATTGCAGATGTCGGATTTGGCGGCTTCACCTTCCCCACCCCCTTAAGATTGATCCCAGACCTTGAACAGCCCACATCCCTAGAAGTCTTTCGACTCATCAAGGCGAATGACACCTTCGTGGTGCAGGCAAACATCAATCAAGCATGGAAATCGCTATACCATTTCGACCTTCAGGTACAGCACCTCCCCGACTATGAAGTCAGCAATTGGTATGTCTCCACCCATCCAGACTCAATTTTCACCAATAACTTGATTCTGGCCAGAATAGATCCAGACCGTCGCTATGCCTTGAGAAATACCCAGCTCACCATCCATCATCGAGACGGGCAGACAGAACAACATTCCCTCACAAGTGTAAACGCGCTACGCACAGCCATCCAGGACACCTTTCATTTACAGTTGCCAGAACACTGGGATCTCGACAGTGCCCTGCAAAGATTAGTCGAGCGAGGCAAATAAATGCAGCCCAAACTCGACTCCATTCCGATTCTTCAGCTTGCCTCCGGCGATCTGCTCTCCCTCCAGCTCTATCGGTTTCAGGGCGCAAAGTCTGGCCCTAAAGTCTACCTTCAGTCCAATTTACATGGCGCAGAAATTGCTGGAAATGCCGTCATTCATCAGCTTTTAGAATGGCTCACGGCCTTAGCCCCCGAGCAGCTTCACGGCGAAATCTGGCTGGTACCCATGTGCAATCCCCTCGCGACCAATCAGCGATCGCACTATTTTTCCACAGGTCGCTTTAATCCCTACGACGGTAAAGACTGGAATCGCATTTTCTGGAACTATGCAAAAGAAGATATAGACCTGCTCGGTTTTGCCCAATCTCACCTCCATCTTGACGCTGAATTCGTGCGCCGCAGTTATCTCGAACGAATCAAACTCCAGTTTGCAACGCTGGGGGATAAACTGCGATCGCCTGCCAGTGCCCCTCTTTCGGAGCATTATCGCTTTCATCTTCAGTCACTTTGCTTAGATGCTGACTACCTCATCGATCTGCATAGCACATCTAACCAAGGTCTAGACTACCTGTACTATTTTTCGGATCGTGACGAAAGCGCAAAACTATTTGGGCTAGATTACGCGATTTTACTAGATCCCTATGATGGAGATGCCTTTGATGAAGCCTTCATTAAACCTTGGCTGGCCCTAGAACAGTGCTTTGCCACCCTTGGACGCAACCTGCGCTTTAACGTAGAAGCATGGACACTTGAGCTAGGTTCAGGGATGCAGATGAAACCCGATTCCGTTCATAAAGGGGTGTTAGGGATCCAAAACCACCTCATCCAAAAAGAGATTGTGCAAGGCATTGTCTTATCTCAACCCGTCTCCAAGCAGCAGATTTACTTGACCAGCACCCGCCAGATCAAAAAATACTATTCGCCCTATGGCGGCATGATTTATCCCAAGGTTTCCCTTGGGGAATCTGTTCAGATGGGGCAGTTGCTCTACAGTCTACTCAGCTTTAATAAGCAGTCGCAATCGCCCACTTCAACTGAAGTTTTAGCAGCGCAAGATGGCATCGTTTACGACCTAGCCTACAATCAGGCCACCAACTCAGGTGAATACGTTTTGGCTACTTTTTGATCCTGAGAATAAAAAAGTGTCCTCTTTCTACCCCTATTCCTGAAACTTTTCATGAGCTTCAGAAATGCAGCGTAAATCCCGCCGATTCTCAGCACCTCGTCGTCTTAAGACCTTTGTGGCGGTCATTCTCGTCGCAACAGCAATTTTCTTGACGGCGATCGCACGGCCCACGCTCCACCTCGCATTTGCCGCTTGGCGTGATCCGAAAGCTCAGCAAAACTGTCGCAATCTCCTGACATTGCAGATGATGCCAGTCACCTTAATGCAAACCCAGGGAAACCGCACACGTTTCTTAACGAATGAGCGAGGAGACATGTTGAAGTGGAACCATCCCCACTGAAGGACTTTAGCCATGTCCATCCCATTGCAGACGACGACTAACGCTACTGCTCTGATTGAGACTCACTTTGGGGCATTACAAGACCCCAGAGCGTTATACAGTATCGAACATAAGCTGATTGATCTTGTGATTATCACAATCTGTGCCACGATTTGTGGGGCTGATCACTGGGAAGCCATCGCTGAGTATGGACGCACGAAAGAAGATTGGTTAAAAACCTTTTCAGCGTTACTTAACGGGATTCCCTCGGCGGATACCTTCATTGTCCCAGCACGCTAGTTGAAACTACCCACTTTAGTGAGAGGCTTTAGCTGCTACACACCTTTATTTTGAGTGGTCAGTAACCCATCGATCCGAATATATTGCTACTCGCAGATCAGCTCACTTTGTCCCCAGCAGGTTAACTTGGGCTTTAGCCTGTTCTCCAACCTATCGACTTTCAGTCGATAGTCGTTGAGTTAAATCTAAGCCTTTCTAGGTTCTTGACTTTTAGTGATTACAGTAAAGTCATTGGCTCAGATTCAAAAAACTTCAAACTATGTATACTTCAGTTAAAGCAGTTTTAATTGTTGCAGGACTATTCGGATTGACAGGATTAGGCAATATCGTTCGTGCTAATCAAGCTCAGACACCAGTTGCTGTTATGCCTGGACAGATCACTCAAGTTGCCGAAGCTAGCGATGGCGATGGTGAAGCTAATCCTGCAACAGAGGCTCATGAAAAGACTCAAAAGCCTCAGTCCAAAACTTTGGCTTCGTCAACGGGTGCCACTCCTATCGCTGAAGCCAGTGATGGCGACGGCGAGAAAAATGACGATAACGCAAAAAATCAGCAGGAGATGATAAAGCTAAAGCCATTAGCTAAAATCACCTCACAGCAGGCTCAGCAAGCTGCTGAAACTGCTCAGGGCGGCAAGGCGAATAGCGTTAAGTTAGAGGCTGAAAACGGCAGCCTGGTTTACGCAGTCATTATCGGAAACAATGAAGTTATGGTAGATGCTGGCAACGGTAAAGTTCTCTATACCAATAGTCAAAATAATGAGAAAACCGAAGGAAATCATCCTCGTGGCAGCATCCAGGTTTCACAAACTGGAGACGGCGATGGTGAAACTAAATGATGATGGCTAATTATTGTTTGGAAGCCTAAGTAAGCTTTCTCCCCAGCAAAGGTCTGAGCGATCTTTGCTGGGGAATTCTTTTGACTTTTATGCACCTAGTGATTGAAAAATGCATTCCAATCAAAAAAACTGTTACTAAAGCTTTGTTATTAAAGACAATCGATCCCTATCCGAAAAAATTCTGGGATAAAAATACATGAAGATACTAAATAGAGTTCCAGAAGTGACTGCCTACTTTTGGATCATTAAGATTTTGGCAACCACGGTTGGAGAAACAGCGGCTGACTTCCTAGCATTTACAGTGAAGCTTGGTTTAAGCACGACCTCCTACATCATGAGTGGGTTGTTATTGGTTGCGCTTCTTAATCAGTTTAGGTTTAAGCGCTATGTGCCTTTGAACTACTGGCTTGTGGTTGTATTGGTAAGCGTAGTTGGCACCATCATTACGGACAGATTGGTTGGCGAATTGGGAGTGAGCTTAGTCACTACTGCAATTGTCTTTAGCATTGCCTTACTCATCGTTTTTGGGCTTTGGTATGCCAACGCAAAGACCTTAGCCATGCACTCTATTAATACGACCCAAAGAGAGCTATTTTACTGGTGCGCCATTTTACTGACGTTTGCCCTTGGAACGGCAACAGGGGACAATTTAGCAGAGTCTATGAAGCTAGGGTACGCCCAGGCCGCGCTGATTTTTGGTGGGGCGATCGCCGTAGTCACAGCAGGTTATTTTTACCTCGGGCTGAATGCAATTTTAGCCTTTTGGCTGGCCTATATCTTAACCCGTCCCCTTGGAGCCTCAATAGGCGATTTACTCTCGCAACCAAATGATGTAGGCGGCCTGGGCTGGGGAACAACCGGAACCAGCATGGTGTTTCTTTCCATCATTGCAAGCTTGGTTATTTACTTAAGCCTTAATCCAAAAAAAGAATCGTTTTTAGCAGTTAAATCCGACGACTTAGAGGATTTTAACTAGCGTTCGATGTGCAATTGCCCACTATCTCAATTGAAATGAAAACCATCGCAGTGAGTAACGCAGGAAAACCACCCAGATGAACGCTACACAGGTGAACACGCCAAAGAAGAAGCTTTTTACAACAGTCCAGACAGTTTTAAATCATCAACAACAGAATGTGGATTTCAGTCTCCTTGTCAAGGTTAAATGATAACGATAGAATACTAATCTCAGCCTCTATCTCAAAAACTGTCCGGAGTATTGATTGTCTGAAGCAATTATAACGCAGCACTAACAATACGACTCATGTGGACTTAAGTTTATTGGCGAGGAACGGATTCACTTACATCATTTAGATGGGAACCTAGATGGGAACCACTCGAACTGGAAGCCCAACAACCTAGTTGCTATCCACAAGAGCTGCCATGATTACATCCACATGAGACGTATAGGCAAGGCATCTGCCTAGAGTATCGGGCGCTGGATGCGGTAAAAGTCGCACGTTCAGATCTAACTGTGAGGGGCGAAACGTAATCGTTCCCCTCGACCCAAACACAGTATGTCCCATAAGGATTTGGGCTTTCATACTTACAGGGCGACGTTACATCTATTTCCATTGATCGATACCGACCCAAAGTGTCCCGCTTTACGCTCTATCCCGCGCTTAGGCAGCATAAGCGAATTATGTTACTAGGACGGTAGTCCCTTTGCCAAATTGAACTCAGGTAATCGTACGGTAAAACAACTGCCAACACCAATCTGACTGGTGACGGTGATCAATCCCCCGTGGGTTGTGGCGATCGCCCAAGCAATTGCCAACCCTAACCCCGATCCCCCCGATCCATAGGAGCGCGACTGTTCCGCCCGCCAAAACCGATCAAAGACTCGCTCAAGCTGCTCTGGGGGGATTCCAATTCCCGTATCTCTGACGCTGACTATAATCTGTTTGCCCACATGACGGCGCTCAATGTCTATTTGTCCCCCTTCAGGTGTGTATTGAAGCGCATTAACAATCAAATTTGTGAATAGCCGTTTGAGTTGCCCCGCGTCCCCCCACAGCGATAGGGCTTGCGTTCCAACCACTGCCAAGGTAATATTCTGAGTCTGCGCTTGGGGTTGGTAGAGTTTTACTAAGTCATCCAACAAGTCCGTTAGATTCAAAAATTCTCGTTGGTGTTTGGGCACTTGGTCTGTCCGCGCCAGAAGCAACAGATCTTCCGTCAATCCGGTCATCTGGCTGACCGCACTGGCGATCGCCTCAAACTTTTCGGTATCTCTCCCCGCTCGATTGCCCTCTGGATAGGTCAGCGCTACCGCTACATTGGCTTCAATGGCCATCAGGGGGCTGCGAAGCTCATGGGAGGCGTCTGCCGTGAATTGCTTGAGACGCTCAAAACTCTGCTCAATTGGCTCCATTGCCTGACGGGTAAGGATTGCGCCGCCTACCCCACTCAGCAACAGTGCCACCACTACACCGCCACCCAACCCTAAATCCAGCTTTCGCAGGGTTTCGTCAATTTCTTCTAAAGATTGGCTGGCTCTGACATAACCCAGCAGATGACCGCTATCACTACCAATCACGGGCAATGTTACGCCCCGAATTTTAGGTGTGCCCTTCTGGGTCTGCACGGCCTTCTTGCCTGGGGAGGGCAGTCTAAGCCGATACTTCCCTTGATGCCCCACAGAGATACCTTGGGGGTCAAACCATTCCAATGCCTGATCATGGTCAATTAAAGATCGGATAGAGAAATCACTCTGAACTTTGAGGCGTCCTTTCTCTAATTCCAGGCTGGCCACAGCCCCCTGCCCCAGAGCCACTAGTTTTTCGGTCAATTGCTCATTGAGGGCATGGAAAAAAACAACCCGCACGGCGATCGCAAACACCCCTAAAATTGATGCCAGTACCAGCAAGTAAGACAGTAACAGTCGGTAACGCAGAGATTGAAACACAGGGATTAAGGAAGAACATTGCTAAGACGGTAGCCCAGCCCATAGACCGTTGCGATCGCATCGTCGGGACAGCCCGCATCCTTGAGTTTGCGTCGCAGATTAGTAATGTGGGTTTTAATGGTTTCCTCCGCAGACAACTGATCTAACTCCCAAATCTTATCGAGCAGGGTGGCGCGGGAAAAAACTTGGGTGGGGTTTCTCAAAAAACATTCCAGAATTTTGTACTCTTTAGGGGTCAGAGACACGTCTTGTCCGGCATAGGCTACTGTGCAAGCGCTCGGGTCAAGTTGGAGCTTGCCATGACTCAGCACCGAAGGCTTGGCGTCCCCACTGCGACGAGACAAGGCCCGGATCCGAGCGGCGAGTTCCTCTAGCTTAAAGGGTTTAACCAAATAGTCATCTGCCCCTGCATCTAGACCCACCACTTTATCGCTGGTGGTGTCTCGGGCCGTCAACATCAAAATCAAGGCTGGGTTGCCAGCGGCCCGCAACTGTTTGCACAGGGTGATGCCGTCCAACCGAGGGAGCATGATATCGAGCAAGAGCAGGTCATACGGCACGCCCATCGCACAGTCCCATCCTTCAATCCCATCCTTGGCAAGATCAACGCTATGATTCTGGTGCCTCAAAGCTTCTGCTAAAGGTTTGGCAATACGGTCATCATCTTCAACCAGCAAAATTCTCATGGCAATTGATCGGGTTCAACCTATTCTTAGCGGTAGCAGTTGTTTAACTCTAATTCTCAAACGTCAAGGACTCGAAAAGACCAAGAGTTCTCAGTGCAAGGGGGTTGACAAGGTTTTGTTTAAGTCATTATGTTAGGTGATTTCTTGGGAAAAGCTTACCGTTGGCTACCCTGCGGGTCGTAAACTACGGCTTCGCTCAGCCTGCCAGAGTCTGTACTTTAATAGGACTTACGCATTGACAGAAAACTGCAATATGCGTCCTTGTAATTTGGTAGCGAAAATTACATACTGGGTCAGTTTTTTTAGGCGCTTTTTGGCAGATCGCCTAGTTGAGGCTATTTCTGAGAAACTCTGAAAGGGACGTAAGCGCTGAGCCATTGAGGGGTTTTTCAAAACGATCAAACATCGCTTTGGTATGAATTGTTTTGGGCAATCAACCCAACTTGGTGTTTACCGATGGCTCATTCTCGCTTTGATTGCTTATCTGTTAGCCCATTGGATTGATCAGTGGTCGTTTCCCCCTTTCTTGGACTGGAAGGTGGCGAGTGATTTAGCACTATCCGTTTTGTTCCTTTCTGTGATTTGGTTACAATTACTCAAACGAATGAAGAGACACGGTGATATTGCTGCTCAATATGGGTTGAAATTATTCTAAAACGACTACCTGACGAGGCTTATCAAGAATGCTGCAAGATCTGAGCTAGTTTAGGATACATAAAGCTGTATAGGGTTTTCGTCTTCCTTTAGAAAGAGAAGTAAGTGATACTTATTTTTGAGACAGAAAAGAGTTAGCCTCAATCAAAAATAAACCCTTATCTGTCTAGCGACTGAATTTGAGCGATCGCATCTTGGAAATCTTTCGTTTGACCTTCAGATTTATATAAATTTGCAGCTTGTCGAAATGCTTTTACAGCACCTGATTTATCACCTAGATAATACCGAGCAATACCACTGTTATAATATGCATTAGCATGATTAGGGTTTAGGCGAAGCGCCTCATTATAGTCCTGAATTGCTCCCTGTCTATCCCTTAAGTTATATCGAGCAACACCACGACTATAATATGCATCCACATTTCTAGGATTCAGCTGAATTGCTTGATCATAATCTTTAATTGCGCCTTGCTCATCCCCCAATTTATGACGAGAGAATCCACGATCATTATAAGCAAGAGCATGCCTTGGATGGTCTTGAATATCTTGAGTAAAATTATTAATAGCACCCGTAAAATCACTTTTCTTGATTTTACTTACGGCTGACATAAAATAATCAAATTTCTTAGATCCTGAAGCACTTGAAATGACAGAGAGTGAAAATGTTGAAGAATACTTTATTTGAGGGACAAGATTCAAGAGAAAATCAATTGGAACAGCATAGCTAGTACCATAAATTGAAAGCGATTTATCTCCAAACAGTTGAGAGCTTTGAGAGATATCTGGAGGGGCTGTAATATATCCACTAATACCAATCAATCTGCCATCTTGGTTCAGTACTGGTCCTCCACTCATGCCTGGTAGCACTAAATTACTATAGCCAAGAGCATAACCATCTCCAAGAGAATGATCTTCATTAACAGAGATCTTGCCAAAATTAAAGTATAGGACTGGTTTAGACGGATTTGTCATCGAGGCAGGAAAACCTGCCGCAAAAATAGCACTCCCCACTGGGTGATGAGTAGCACTACTCATTTGGGCAACATGATAAAATTTAGCACTACTAAATTGAATCAGCGCTAGATCAACATCTGGAAGAAGGCGAACAAACTTCTGATTAACAGGATAAATCTCTCCGTCAGGCAGCTTTAAATTAAAGGATACTTCACCTTCCATAACATGGCGTGCTGTAAGAACAGTATAAGTTTGATTGTCGCGTCTAACAATCACTCCAGATCCCCATTCTGATTTCTGAGAATCTTGGATCAAAACTGTAATACTCTGAGCTATTTTTCTTACTTCTGCTTTATTTAATGCTTGGGAATTCTGTACCTGTAACAATGCGAGTCCCGCGCCTAAAATTGCGGCAGACCATCCACGGTAAACATTCATTGTTTTGCCTTCTTATTCAGATTTAATTATTTTTCTAGTCACACGAAGATGATCTTTAAAATATCGAGATACTACTACAGCATTCTTCTAACTGCATAAGGCTATAGGCTAGACCAATGAGTGCTAACACTAGAAGAAGATGAATAAGCTAACTCCCCCATGAGCAACAAACCCAAGTAGCTATAAAATGACTACATTGGTTTAGATTAATTGAATCATTAGCTATATCAAAAGTTTGAATGTACGTTTGTGTTTGAATGATGTTTAATACTTTAATTAAATCTGTATTTAATGAAAACACTCCAAAGGAAGAGATGAAGGAAAAGAGATCAGTTCATTAGAAGTAAGCGTCCCAGTGCGTAACAAGAAAGAGAAGTTGTAGAGGTCAAAATCGTATAAGTTAAATTAATGTGCGAAGAAATCGACCTGGTACAGCATGGCTGAAGTAGATCTACTATTAAGAGGTACAAGATTTAGAGGCTCCAAACTGGCACTTCACTATCACCCTGTTCATCAATAATGTGAGCGTGAACGCTGCGGGGATCGATACCCATTTTCTGCGCTAGCAGGGTATACGAAGCCGAGCAGAGTCAAGCAAGGTTTCAGAACAAATGACCCTGGCAGCAGGAAAACAAAAGAGTTTTAGCGTTACGTAGGTCATAATGTCTACCGGATTGCTGACAATCAGCAGGGTGGCATTAGGGCAATATTTGACATTGATAAATAAGCTGCGCAATCAGCCCTGTCCAGCCCGTCTGGTGGCTAGCACCAAGTCCTGCACCGCTGTCGCCATGAAAGTATTCATAGAACAAAATTTTGTCTTGCCAATGAGGATTTATCTGAAACATCTCAGCGCTGCCGTGTACGGGTCTGCGATCGCAGGAGTCTTTCAGAAAAATATGTACCAGCCGCTCAGAGAGATTAATCGCAACTTCGTCCAAAGTCATTTCATTCCCTGATCCCGTCGGGCACTCAACCTTAAACGAATCACCAAAATACTGATGAAATTCCTTAAGCGATTCAATGATTAAGTAATTGATGGGAAACCAAATGGGGCCGCGCCAATTGGAGTTACCGCCCATTAAATCCGTGCTTGACTCAGCTGGTTCGTAGTCAACACGATACTCATCCCCATTAATTTCAAAAATATAGGGATGTTCGGCATGGAATTTTGAAAGTGCTCGGATGCCATAGGGACTCAAAAACTCAGCTTCATCCAAGAGCCGATGCAAAATCTGACGCAGTTTCTCAGCATCAATCATGGCCAAAAGCTGGCGATCATTCACGCCAGGTTTCTGCATTTGAGCAATTCCAGTGGTCAGATTAGGACGATTTTTGGCAAACCACTCCGAACGCCGAGTGAAGTTGGGCAGCTTCTTTAAAGTCTGTGCCTCTAATATGCCGACGGTAAATAGCGGAATCAAGCCTATGACTGACCGCACCTTAAGTGGCGCAGAATGTCCATCCTCAAATCGCAGCGCATCGTAGTAAAAGCCGTCCGCTTCGTCCCATAACGACTGCTCTTGATGGCTTCCTCCATTCACCGCATCAGAAATTCTCAGAAAATGCTCAAAAAACTTGCTGCAAATATCTTCATAGGCGGGGTTATGCGATGCCAGCTCAAGGGCGATGGTCAGCATATTCATGCAGTACATTGCCATCCAGGCCGTTGCGTCTGCCTGCTCTAGATGTCCTGCGGTCGGTAATGGCGAGCTGCGGTCAAACACTCCAATATTGTCTAGGCCAAGAAAGCCTCCCTGAAAAATATTTTGACCATTGATATCTTTACGATTAACCCACCAGGTGAAGTTAATCAAAAGCTTTTGAAAAATACGCTCTAAAAAGTTAGTGTCAGAGCGCCCACACTGCGCCTGTTCAATCCTATAGATTTGCCAGCTTGCCCAAGCGTGAACGGGCGGGTTAACGTCACTCAGGGACCACTCGTAGGCCGGAAGCTGACCGTTAGGATGCATATAGCATTCCCTCGTCAGCGTTAGAAGCTGGCGCTTAGCGAAGTCTGGATCAATCAGGGCAATGGGAATAACGTGAAACGCTAAGTCCCAGGCGGCATACCAAGGATATTCCCATTTGTCTGGCATGGAGAGGACATCATCGTTATAAAGATGAGTCCAGTCCGCATTTCTGCTGTTCTGGTGATTCGGTGCAGGGGAGACACAGGTTGGGTCGCCTTTAAGCCAGTCTTCAACAACGTAATGATAAAACTGCTTGTTCCATAGCATCCCAGCGAATGCCTGACGCTGAACATTGCGTGCGTCTTCAGAAACCGATGAGGGAATAATGTCTTGATAAAAGTCATTGGCTTCTTTGCGCCGAGCTTGAAATGTAGCGTCAAAGTCGTCATCAAAAGGCGTGTTCATCCGTAAGCCATTACTCAATCGGAGCCGAATCGTCTTTGTTTCATTAGGTGCAATATGTTCTACGTAATGAGCAGCTACTTTTGTACCGATGCAGTCAGGGTTTACTGCGGTCTTAACCGCATTAATCACATAGTCATTAATGCCATCCTTAACGTAGAGGGAATCATTCTTGGTGCCATACAAGCGCTCAACGTTCGTTTCATTCTCCGTAAACAGAAGTTCAGGTTGACCAGCACGGAGTGCATCATGTTCGCAATAAAGCCAGTAGTTCCCAAACTCAAGATGAGACGCTTTGATAATGCTTTTGCATGAGTTGGCTGTTTCAGCCTTAAGCCAAGGTTTTTCTGCATCCTTGAACCAAGACCACGTATTGCGAAACCATAGTGTCGGCAGCACATGAATAGGTTTTTCTTCTGAGCCTCGATTGGTAACGCTGACCTGAATCAAAATGTCTTCAGGAGACGCTTTGGCATACTCAATCAGCACGTCGAAGTAGCTATCATTCTCAAAGACGCCCGTATCTATTAGCTCAAACTCAGGCGTTTTCTTGTCTTTGAGATGGTTTTCTTTTACAAGTCGCGCATAGGGAAAGGCGTGGTGTGGGTACTTGTAGAGGTACTTCATGTAGGAATGCGTTGGCGTATTGTCTAAGTAGAAGTAATACTCCTTAACGTCTTCCCCATGATTTCCTTCGCTGCTAGACAGTCCAAAGATTCGCTCTTTCAGGATTGGGTCGGCTTCATTCCAAAGGGCGATCGCAAAGCAAAGGTGCTGATGGTTATCTGAAATACCGGCGAGGCCATCCTCTCCCCAACGGTAGGCCCGCGATCGCGCATGGTCGTGGGGGAAGGACTGCCAAGCTAAGCCATCTTCACTGTAGTCTTCTCTTACCGTGCCCCACTGGCGTTCGCTCAGGTAACAGCCCCAGCGTTTCCAGTGGGCTGTGTGATCTCGATCTTGCTCTAGACGCAATTTTTCTGCTGTCATTTCGCGCCCTGTCGTGCAAGATATACCATTAGAGTAGAGTAGCGTTAAGCCTGCTTCCAAAGTTCAGAAATTTGATCGGGCAGACAGCCTGAAATTTCCTGAATGCGCTCCTCAGATAGCTCATCTTTTGTCGCGGAGAAAACGGCTTTAATGACTTCATTGCTATTGACTGTGGGCGGCATCCCTGCTTCATTTTGAATTCGGGTTACAAAACGCTTAGAATCAATACCTAATAGCCCTGGCCCTTTAAGTGGCGGTCGTAAGCGGCTCAGAAACCCAACAATTGGGTTAGTATCTTTCCATAGGTCAGCAACCTCGATCTGAAGTGCTTTCTCGTCTGTCTCTAAAATTTCTTCATGGAGTTCTGACTCAACTCGGTCAGATGCATCCGTCGTCATCAAGTCACGCATGACGCGAAAAACAACCTCTGTAATATCTCTAGCGTCATAGGGGTCTGCAAGACCGCCCTTTGCCATCACTTTTTGTAAAAAAGATCGATGTGCTTCGGGAATAATAGCTCTAGAGTCTTCTATTTCTGTTGGATCTATTTCCGGCAGGCTGTTGTCAAAGCGTTGGTCTGGCATACCGATTTCCCAATTGTATAAAAACTTTACAGTTCTAAGATTCTTATAAAACTAGAACCCTGCAATCAATCAAAGGGCTGAGCATCATCTCCATCTAGCGAGATAGTTAAATTTTTTGTAATCAAGAATTAGTTGAAAGTGAAGTCACTGTATGAAAATTTCTTCAAGCATGATCTGTCTCCTTAGGTTGTAAGCTGTAAGAATTGCACTAAAGTGTTAGCCGCTTTTGAGCTATCCCTCTCTAGCTGGTTCGTTAAGCGCAAACGTCGAAGCGATCAAGCATCATTACCTTGTTCCAGGCCGCGACGAAGTCCTTAACCATACGCTCATGACCGTCATCAGCGCCGTAGACTTCAGCAACCTGACGAAGCTCTGCGTTAGAACCGAAGATGAGATCGCAGCGCGTTGCGGTGAACCTTGTTTCGCCCGTTTTGCGATCGCAAATATCAAACAGCAGCTCGCGATTGTCGATCGGTTTCCACTCGTAGTCCATACTGGTCAGCACGCGGAAAAAGTCGTTGGTCAACACACCAGGACGGTCGGTGAAGATACCGTGCTTTGAACGATCCCAATTCTGATCGAGAGCGCGAAGTCCGCCCACCAGCACCGTCCATTCGGGTGCGCTCAACGTCAGGAGCTGCGCCCGATCAAGGAAGATCCGTTCCGGCTGTACCTTATAGCTAATAGCCTCGTTGTAATAGTTGCGGAAACCGTCCGAGACTGGCTTAAGCCAATCAAAGCTTTCAATATCGATAAATTCCTGAGTCGTATCCATCCGACCTGGAGTAAACGGGACGGTAACGGTAAGTCCAGCATCTTGGGCGGCTTTTTCGATCGCCGCACAGCCGCCGAGAACAATCAAATCCGCCATCGAGATTTTTTTGTTACCTAACTGTGCACCATTAAATTCCACCTGAATGCGATCAAGGGTCGATAGCACCTGGGCAAGTTCCTGCGGGCGATTCATCTCCCAGTTTTTCTGAGGATCTAGACGCACGCATCCTCCGTTTGCACCGCCGCGCTTGTCGAAGTTGCGGAAGGTCGATGCTAACGACCAAGCGGCTGAGACGAGTGCCGAAACAGAGAGTCCACTTGCTAGAATCTTGCCCTTCAGAGCATCGATATCGGCGGTATCAACAACATCATGGTCGAGTGCCGGAATCGGATCTTGCCAGATCAGATCTTCGGCTGCGACTTCTGGGCCGAGATAGCGCGTTTTTGGCCCCATATCCCGATGGGTCAGTTTGTACCAGGCGCGCGCGAACACATCGCTGAAGTAATCGAAGTCATTCAGAAAGCGCTCACAGATTTCGCGATAGGCCGGATCGACCTTCAATGCAATGTCCGAAGTCATCATCATTAATTCGTGCTCGACACCTAGCTGGTGAGCGTCGGGGGTCTTTGGTGCATCAGGATTGCTGGGCTTCCACTGAATAGCACCTACTGGACTCTTGATCTGTACCCAGTCGTACTTAAACAGATTTGTCAGGTAGCTGTTGTCCCACTGGGTCGGGTTTGAAGTCCACGATCCTTCGATCCCGTTGGTCATCGTATATTCAGCAAACCCAGTACCTTCGGGGTTCTGCCATCCCAGTCCCATCGCCTGAATCGGCGCACCTTCTGGTGCTGGGCCGATCTTGTCCGGCGCGACCATCCCGTGACTTTTTCCAAAGGCATGACCGCCTGCGATGAGCGCGACTGTTTCTTCGTCCTTCATCGCCATCCGCGCAAACGTCTCGCGAATGTCTCGCGCCGAGCCATAGGGGTCGCCTTCGCCATTTGGCCCCTCTGGGTTGACGTAAATGAGTGCTTGATGCGAAGCCGCTAGCGGGTTCTCCAGGTCGTAATGTTCCTCGCTCGGCTTCCCAACCCACCGCATGGTGCGAGTAACCATCTCATCAGGATGACCGGGATGTTCCTTAACATCCTCAACCGGATCGCCGTTCCAGAACTCTGGCCCCCAATAGGTAGATCGATCTGGCTCCCAAGCATCAATGCGACCGCCGCCGAAACCGAAGGTCTTAAAACCCATAATTTCGAGCGCACAGTTACCAGTTAGAACCATCAGGTCGGCCCAGCCCAGTGCTGCGCCGTATTTTTGCTTAATCGGCCAGAGCAGCCGTCGCGATTTATCGGTGTTCCCATTATCCCACCACGAATTAATGGGTGCGAAGCGTTGCATCCCCTGGGATGCTCCACCACGACCGTCCGCAATCCGGTAGGTGCCTGCGGCGTGCCACGCCATCCGCACCATCTGTGGCCCATAGTTACCATAGTCGGCGGGCCACCAGTCCTTGGAATCCGTCAGCAGTGCTTTGATATCGCTTTTCAACTGTACAAAGTCAATTTTCTCAAAAGCTGACTTGCGGTCAAAATCTCGCAGCGGGTTAGCTTGGGGAGAGTTTTGGTGCAGCAGCTCGACCTGAAGTCGGTTCGGCCACCAATCATCAGCTTGCGGCTTGGTGCCCAGTGCACCGCCAATGCGGGTTCCACGGAAGGGGCATTGGGCAGGAGCGGTGGAAGGATTGTTATTCATTGAAGTCCAATTCTTTCTAAAATTTTTTGTGAGTTGAGCTGATTTCATCGCCGTTATTCACTGCGATTTGAACTGCGATTGCCTGCTTAGCTAAAATCTTTACAATCGCTAAATAAGCTACATTATGCTAATGGCATTCTTGAGAGAGAATTGATCATTTTTGACTGATGCACAAATTTCCAAGCATCCCAATCAAACTATTTTTTCAGGCGTCTACAACCATAACTTAATTGATACAGTAGCTAGTTTGCTCTATCTTTAGATGTAGATTGTAAAGTGCTCATTTATCATTTCAGACACATAATTGCACCGTGAATGCTCTTAATTTCATAGGCAATTTGATCCAGACCTGCTGAAATCGGCGTGCGTTCTAGAATGGCCTGCGAAAAATGGGTAGAGATGTGGGTGGTAGCTATATCTAAAGCACAATCGTCATAAAGCCGTCTAATATGTTCGTGAATGGCTTCAAGATGGCGATCAAAATTAGGTAAAGCCTGGGGTGACTGGCGATACTTCAAGGCAGCGGCTTCATTCTCTAAAGCTCGGATAATCGCGTCGGCAAACTGACTAAAATCATGGCATTGGAATGCCTCACTTAATTCCTGACGATGTTCTGAAAGCGCCGTCACCGAATTGAAAAAGCGGCGGATATAAAATATCAAAGTTGTGAGCGGCTCAACATCGCCCTGGATATGTTGAGGTTCACTAAACAGGCGTTGAGCCGCCGCAGCGGTGTTAGTGTTCTCCAGCGCTGCCAGACGACGCAGAGTGGCGATCTCGTCACCCCCCAACGCTCCATTCGGATGCAGATAGGCCGCAATGACCTCCTGGAAGTAAGCGAGATTGGCTTGAATGGTTTTTTCTAATTGCTCAGGAAGCTGTTGCCGCTCCCAGCGAGGAAACAAAAGATAGCTGCCGATTAGCGCTAATAAACCGCCCACAAGACTATCCGTAATTCGCAGGATGCCGATCTGCCACCCGCCTTGACTTGTGACATTCAACAGTAAAATAATTGCGGGCGTTAGGAGCATACTAAACAAACTGAAGCTGAGCGATCGCACTGCCACCGCCGTCATAATGAGCAACAGCAGACATCCCGTAATGATCCAAGCGTTGTGGGTCAGCGTCACAATCGCAATCCCAATGATGCCGCCTAATACGGTTCCCAATACCCGTTGGAAAGCCGTTTGTGAGGTACCGCCATAGTTGGGCTTCAAAGCAACGATGGCGGTAAGGGTAATCCAGTAGCCTGTGGGAATTTGGAGAAGAGAGGCGACAACTTCTGAGATCGTCGCCACAATTGCAAGTCGCAGAGCATGACGAAAAAAGGTAGAGTGAACCGTCAAATGACTGCGGAGCAGTTCGATCATGGACGAAAAGGTAGACCGTTTTGAAGCAGAGACGTTGAGATAGCTTGCGTTATGGCGATCAATCGGAAAAATACTGCCTGTATTTCCTTGCTGTAATGTCTTGACCATCTCTGCATCAGCATGAACCTGATTTGCCAGCCGTAGAAGGGTTGCAGAAATCTTACTCAGACTTGTTATCGCAGTATGGTCATTTAACAGAAGCTCAAGCGCGCCTTGATGCTGTCGCTGCGTTTGTAACGTTTGCTGGCGGTGAGTGAGCGCTTCAATCGCCCGATCTAGATTCCCCAGAGGGATCGATGTTTTGCCCTTGGCGATCGCCCCTGATATACGCCGAAGGGCAGAGGCTAACTGCTCCATTGCCTGCTGAATCTCTCGCTGTAGTGGCGCAAAAAGTGAATGATCCGATGAGATGACAACCTGCTCAACCAATGCCGTTGTGGCATTGGCGATCAAAGGAGTATCTTCAATGAGGATAAGGAGCTGATTTGCGGAGGGGTTTGCAGATCTTTGGGCAGTCCACGCCGCCGACCAGCGATCGCGCGCAGCGATTAGGGCTTGATTGTAGTTATCTTGGGCTTTTAAAAAGAATGTTAGCTGAGCACGGCGATCGTCTGGGTAAGCGACCCGACCTTTTGCGGCATCGACAAGCTGGCTCAATACCTCATAACAGTTGGCAACGGACTGAAGCACAGGCTTATAGGGGCGCAGTTTCCAGATGACTAAGGAAACCATAATTGACCAAACCCCACCTGAAAAGCAGAAAAGGCACTGCTGAAGCACCGTAGTCCAGTCAGGAAATGCGGCAAATTTTGCCAGCGCCACAATAAACATAATGGAGGTAATCAGGCTGATGGATGCTGCGGCTTGACTCAATACCCCAATAAAGCCTGTCACAAACATCACTAAAAAGGTCGTCAGCGCCGACAACCAAACTGCACCATGCACTAAGTTCGCCAGAAACAGCATGGCTGTTAGGCTGATCGCGGCAGTAATCTTTGCCGTTGCCTGCTGACGATAGCCCCCCTCAATGTTGACCAGGCAAACAAACCACGCTCCCATAATGGCGATCGCGCTGGCAGTTGGATGCCCTGTCAACACGCCCACTCCAAGGGGAACCAGTACTGAGAGCAGCGCCTGTAGGCTTGCCGTGATAGAAGGCTTGCCCGGTTT
>JANLSD010000158.1:0-12946 GCA_031362245.1 Acaryochloridaceae cyanobacterium OTE_25_metabat_464
GCCAAAAAAAGTACAGAAACGTCCGATTAAATCGACTGCATATTAAACGTAATATTCGCCTGTCTCATTCTACTCAGTGCTTCCTCAAGCCGATCGCACTCTGCAATCAAACTAATCCGCATATAGCCTTCGCCACCGGAGCCAAACGCATTACCAGGCGTTACCACAATGCCCGTTTCTTGCAACAGCTTGAGGGCAAAATCTGTAGAGCTTGTGCCTGTAGGACACTGCACCCAGAGATACATTGTGGCTTTTGTCTTAGGGATACTCCAGCCCAGTTCTTCTAACCCTTGGATTAGGAAATCACGTCGATCGCAATACCTCTTCTGCACCTCTTTCAAATGGCTATCCGGCAAATTTAGCGCCGTTTCAGCAGCGGTTTGCAACACTGAAAAAATGCCGTAGTCTAAGTTCGTTTTGAGGGTGCGTAACCCTTGAATAATGTCGCGGTTGCCCACCACAAAACCCACACGCCAACCCGCCATATTGTAGGTTTTAGACATGGTGTGAAACTCTACCCCAATGTCTTTTCCCCCTGGAATTTCCAACAAACTCACGGGTTGGTAGCCATCAAAGGCTAACTCCGCGTAGCACAGGTCATGCACCAGTAAAATTTCGTACTTTTTGGCAAACTTCACAATATCCACATAAAATTCACGGGGAGCCACCGCCGCCGTGGGGTTAGACGGATAGTTAAAATACAAAATCTTTGCCCGCCGTGCCACATCGTCTGGGATTTTACCCAGGTCAATCAGCCAATCATTTTTGGCAGTTAGCAGCATGGGGTGCAAGTCAGCTCCAGCGATCGCAGGCCCACGGAAATGCGGCGGATAGGCTGGATTGGGTACCAACACTACATCCCCAGGATTGACGTAGGCCAAAGCCAAATGGGTCAACCCTTCCTTAGAACCCAATAGCGGCAACGCCTCTCCATCAGGGTCAAGCTCTACCTGATAGCGACGGTTGTACCAATCGGTGATGGTTTTGCGGAAGCTGGCAGTCCCTTCAAAGGGTGGGTAGCCGTGGTTGCTGGGGATCTCCATCGCGGCGATCGCCGCATTAATCACTTCCCGTGGCGCAGACCCATCGGGGTTTCCCATCCCAAGATCAATTAAATCAATACCTTGGGCGCGGGCCGTGGCCTTTAATTCATCAAGGCGTGCAAATACATAGGGAGGGAGCGCCTTGAGGCGTTCTGCCGGACTAATCCAATCTAAGGTCATTCCTTCTAGTTCTCGTGGGCGGCAATGGGATGGGTGGGCATTGTAACCATCTGCTCTAGGGTTGAGGAGAGATGGGTAGGCGCAGTGGTAGACACCATCGCCGCCAGCAGTTCAGCAGGTGTAACTGCGAAGGGGAGATGGTGTAAATCTGAACCAGGTGAACAGGCAACTTGAGCTGCCTGTTCAAACTGTTCAAGCGTCATACCCCCCAAACCTAAATCTTTTAATGTGAGCGGCAGGCCAATTTCTTGGTAAAACTTGGTAAGCTGTTGACGCGCTGTAACCGCTAACTGACTCCTTTGCAGCATTTCTTCTAAGCGCAACTGCACCAAAATGCCGTAGGCCACTTTCTCACCATGCAGGCTGGCATGATTGCCGTCTAGATGCGTTAACCCATTATGCACCGCGTGGGCTGCCACAGTCCGGCACTGGGCACCCCCAATGCCACCAATCACACCCGCCATTAGCACTGTTGCATCTACCACGTCTCGCCATACTGCTGAATTCGGTTGAGCAATCGCCTCTGCTGACTTTTGCAGCAAAATGTCTCGCAGTACCCGCGCCTGCTGCACGGCGGCAATAATCATCGTTTGCTGAGAATGCCCACTACTGACGGAAGCCTCATACCACTTCGCTAAGGCATCGCCAATCCCCGCAATAAGGGTACGTACAGGCGCTGTGGCAATCACGTCGTAATCAAGTAGCAATAGACTGGGACATTGTGTCAGCCCCACGTCATACTGAAAGGCTCCAGCATCTGTGTATACATTTGATAATGCTGTCCAGGCCGCGCAGGTGGCCGCTGAGGTGGGAATGGTCACAATGGGCAACCCGCACTGATGGGCCAGTAGCTTTGCGGCATCCAGAAGTTTACCGCCACCGATCCCAATCACCAGATCCGCTTTGTGGGCAACCACCGCCTGATTGAGGCGCTTTAGGGTTTTATCCGTACAGGCATTTTTGCAGGACACCTCTGTACTCGTAAGGGCCTGCTGCTCCAGCGCACTCGTGAGGGTTGGTCGCACAGCCTCTAGCGATCGCACACCTCCCACAATGAGCGGCCTAGAACCCAGTCGCGTAATCATCGGCCCTGATTGCTGCAAAAGCTGAGCGCCACGGACAACTTGGGCAGGGGCGATCGCGAGCACGGTTGGCGAAATGACTGAATCGGTCAAAGTAGAGTACGACATATAACTATCGTAAACGCTTCAGTCCCCCCTGATCAAGAGATTTTGGTTGAAAGCATTGAATTTCGCTATCCCATCCAACGCTCATAAAACATGGGAGTAACGGGTTCTCTTTGAAGTGAACGCAGTTTTAGATGCTTTTTGCTGAGAATTAAATCGAACTTTAAGCAGAATAATTAAGCAGAATAGTTGCATTTCACCAATGAAGCCATCCACATATCTGCGGGTTCAAGATAGTAGTCAATTTGCTCTACTTTATAGGTAGATGATGAACCCTGATTGTTGATAACAATGAAATCACCTATTTTGATGTCAGCACCAAATGCTGTCATCACATATTTCCAAGAAGATGCACCTACAGATTCCAGTATAAATGCTTGTTCGTGCCCATTTTCAAAGTAACAATGAACTTTTGCCTTGAATTGCTGAGACTGCTTATGATTGGTTCTAAGCCAATGTATATTGTATTTTTGAAAAATAGAAGGAAAAATTTTAAAATGGTCGAGAGCCTGATGTATATAGAACACATTGATTGACGCCATATATTATGCTCCAAATCTAAGAATACTTTCTCTTCAATACAATGCTGAGATATTTTTCTTGTTGTCTGGAGATTTGACCTTAAGGAGACTAAGAGATTTTTAAGCACCTAGGTAATCCTGGATTCGTTTTCTAGGTTTTATGAAAATAGGAAACTTAGAGTTTAGATCTCCCAGAATTGAGCCGCAGGGGATTTTTGCGATGGGCTAGTGGGTACTTTAAACAATATCTTTTAGTCAGAAACCGTTGCAAACGCTTTCGTTGCCTTGGGCTTTACAAAGACCATTCTGCCTACCTCCAGCCCAAGCCCATCAAATTTCTCGCGGCTGAAGTGTGCCGTAACCCGTTGATGATCGACTAGGAGTAGCTCCACCTGAACTTCCCAGCCCAAATGAATAATGCGATCAATTCTGGCCTGAGTGGTGGTTCCATTCGGTGAGGTTTGGACATCGATGTCATGGGGGCGGATGTAAAGCTCAGCGTCTCTGGTCTGGGTTGCGCCGCTGCCAAAAACTTGAGTGTTGCTAGACAACACATTCACTGGCCCAATGAAGCTCATGACAAAAGGGCTAGCAGGATGATCATAGACATGGGCGGGGGAACCAATCTGCTCAATTCGCCCGTGATTCATGATCACAATTTCATCGGCCACCTCCATTGCTTCTTCTTGGTCGTGGGTTACAAATACGCTGGTGACGTGGAACTCGTCATGCAAACGCCGCAGCCATGCCCGCAATTCTTTGCGGACTTTGGCATCTAGGGCACCAAAGGGTTCGTCTAAGAGCAACACGTCGGGCTTAACCGCTAAAGACCGCGCTAGGGCAACCCGCTGCCGTTGACCGCCCGAGAGTTGGGACGGATAGCGATCGCCCAATCCCTGCAACTGCACTAAATCCAATAGCTCTTCGACACGTCGCTTAATTTCGGCACGGGGCGTTTTGCGAATGTCTAGGCCAAAGCCAATGTTTTGCCGAATGGTCAGATGCTTGAATAGCGCATAGTGCTGGAACACAAAACCAATATTGCGGCGGCGCACGTCTAGGTTGGTCGCATGTTGCCCGTTGATATAGATTTGTCCTGAGTCAGCGGTTTCTAGCCCTGCAATGACGCGCAGCAGGGTTGACTTACCGGAACCAGACGGCCCAAGTAACGCAATCAGTCCACCGTCCTTGACTTCTAAATTGATGTTGTCCAGGGCATGAAAATCACCGAAATGCTTAGAAACATTTTCAACCAGAATACTCATAGGATTTTCCTTAAAACGGTTTACAAATAGTGCAGATTCACTAAAGCGATTGCCCAACTCAAGACTGAGTGCGGCGCTCTAGAATTTCTTTCAAAACCAAAGTCACCACCGCTAAAAAGGCCAAAATGGTTGCGGCACCAAAGGCAGCCTCGGTTTGGTAGTTTTTATAGGCTTCTTCTACAAAAATAGGTAAGGTTTGGGTTCGCCCCGCAATGTTGCCCGAGACCACCGCCACCGCGCCAAATTCACCCATTGCCCTAGCATTGGTGAGCAGTACGCCATAGAGCAATCCCCAGCGGATATTAGGCAGCGTCACGCGCCAGAAAATTTGCCAGTCCTTGGCACCCAGCGTCCTTGCGGCTTCTTCTTCGGCGGGGCCAATTTCTTCAAGGATGGGCATTACTTCGCGGGCCACAAAGGGAAGGGTTACAACCACCGTGGCGAGGACAATTCCTGGCGTATTAAAAATAAATTTGATCCCCAAGGTTTTGAGCGCTGGCCCTAGCCATCCGTTTTCGCCGTAGAGCAGCACTAACATCAGCCCCACGACTATGGGAGAAATGGCAAAGGGTAGGTCGAGAATGCTAATGAGGAGCGATCGCCCCCAAAACTGATTCCGTGCCAGAACCCAAGCAGCACAGAGTCCAAACACAGTGTTCAGCGGGACGGAGATGGCTGTGGCAAGCAGCGTTAGCCGAACGGCAGCGAGGAAATCAGGCGAGGCGATCGCCTTCAGAAATTCCCCAAAGCCCTGATGAAATGCTTCATAGAACACGGCAATGGCAGGGATGAACAACACCAGTGCCAGATACACCACCGCAATCCCAATCAGGGCTGGTGGCCCGAAGAGCGAACCACGAGGTTGGGTAAAAGCTTTAATTTGGAGCATATCTTCGTCCCCACTGTTGTAAAGCATTAATCACAAACAACATCACCAGGGAAATCAGCAACAAAACGGTTCCTATCACCGTTGCGCCACCATAGTCGTAGGCTTCGAGGCGTTGAAAGACCAAGACTGGCGCAATCAAATCCTTAAACGGGATGGCAGAAGACACCAGAATCACCGATCCATACTCCCCCACTGCCCGTGAGAATCCTAGGGCCACCCCCGTCAAAATAGGCGGAATTAAGGGTGGCAAAATCACCTTCAAAAAGGTTTGCCGATCTGTTGCGCCCAAGGCCCAGGCAGCCTCTTCAGCCTCCCGCTCCATTTCCTGCAAGACAGGTTGGAGCGTCCGCACAATAAAGGGCAATGAGATAAAAATCATTGCTACCAGTACGCCCAAGCGAGTAAAGGCAATTTTGATGCCGAAGGGTGCAAAGAGTTGACCAATCCAACCCTTCTCGCTGTAAAGGGTTGCCAGCACCAACCCAGCCACCGCTGTCGGTAGGGCAAAAGGCAAGTCCACCGCTGCATCCATTAACTTTCGGCCTGGAAATTCGTAGCGCACCAGCACCCAGGCGACTAGCGTCCCCATCACACCGTTGATTAACCCTGCGGCTAAAGAGGTGACAAAGGTAACGTCATAGGCAGAAAGGGCAACTGGGGAAGTCGCAATGCGCCAGAACTCAGCAGGCCCCACGCTAATGGACTTTGTGAGCAGTGCCGAGATTGGCAGTAGCAGCATTACCACCAAGTAAATGACCGTAACAGCCCAGGGGACAGAAACCCGTTTATAAAAAGGGATTGATTTTTGAGTTTTCGTTACCTTGAAATTTAGCCCCCCAGGAAAAAGGGTGTCTTGCTTACTGGCCAAGGCTGAAGCCTCCTCTAAAAATAGTCCGTGGATAGTGCTAATGAAACGCCCAGCTTTTTTGGGTGGCTGAATCATTGTTTAAAATTTCGATATGAAGCTGAGATAAATACGTCAATGCATTTTGAATGCGGGTCGGGATGCCGTAAAGCTCCAGCTCAAACCAGCCAGACTCACGAGAATTTGTCGCCAAGAGGGCGCTGATGATATTCACGTCTAGTTCATAGCGAGTGATGAGCGTTGAAATGATCGGCTCCTGGGTGTACTTTGGCGGAATCTGAATCTGAATCCGCTGACGCACCCGATGGGTCTGCGTTGGGCTAGAGGCATCTAACCCAGAGGCGATCGCATTATTACTAGCGGTACTGTAGGCACTAAAAGTCATCGGATTAACCTCTTAAACGTGTAATTAAGACTTAGAAACTTTGGTCTGGATCTGGTCGAAAATTGCTCCATCCTTAAAAAACTTCTCGTCAATCTTGCTCCAGCCCCCAAAGTCTTTAACAGTGATGAGCTTTTTTACCTTGGGAAACTGGGCTTCAACTTCTTTTAGAACAGTGGCTTCGACTGGACGAAAGCCAACTTTAGAGAACTCGCGCTGTGCCTCTGGCGTATAGAGAAACTGAACAAAAGCTTCAGCCACTTTACGGGTACTGTGTTTATCTACGTTTTTATCCACAATCGCGACTGGGGCATCAATGGAGATATTGGTATCTGTGGGGACGTTAAAGGGCTGGGTATCTCCCTTTAGCTTTGCCAGCAAGACTTCGTTTTCGTAGTTAATGAGCACATCTCCTTGCCCCTGCTTATAAAAGACATCGCTCGATTCACGGGCATCTTTGGGTAAAACAGGCGTATTTTTCAGGACACTTTCGGCAAAGGTAAGCGCCTTGCCCTCATCGCTGCCAGTCTGGGACACAGAACCCCATAGGGCAAGGAAATTCCACTTTGCGCCACCAGAGGTTTTGGGATTGGCAGTGATGACTTTGAGCTTGCCCTCTCCAAGCTGCGACCAGTTCTCAACTTTTGGCTTACCAGGGCGTGTCACCAGCGCAACCACAGAATGGGTCACAATCGCATCATTGGGCGCTTCTTTTTCCCAACCTGGCTCAATCAAGCCCGCCTTCTCAATCTTTTTGACATCTCCCGCTAGGGCAAGCTGCACAACATCCGCCTCTAGCCCGTCAATCACGGCGCGGGTCTGGGAGCCAGAGCCACCATAGCTTTGCTCAAAGTTCACGTCCTGACCCGTCTTGTCTTTCCACTGCGCCACAAACTTGGGAATGATTTTTTCGTATGCCTGCTTGGTAACGGCGTAGGATACCAGGGTCAACTTGGCTGGACTAGCACCTGTCGCGCCAGAAGGTGAGTTGCCGCCAGTCGTTTCAGCGCCACTCCCACATCCCGTCAGCAGCGCTAAGCCACACACAACCGTAACGCTTCGCAATGGTCTAACGTGAAACCCCACACCAGAACGATTCATAAACGAACTCCTCTCATAACGTGGCAAAAAGACAGATTGAATTACACCACAGGTACTAAACAATCTTATCCAAAATTTAACTGTTTTTCACTACATTTCAAAATTATTTTGAAATCTTTTTCTGTCGCGTCTAGGTTTGTTTAAGTTTTATGCCAAAATTAGACTGACGATACAGGCTCTGAACATTGCTTTTTTGAAGGGTTTCTGCGATTTTACGCTCAGGAGCGTTGAGGGAAAGTTAAGGGCTAGGTGACATGTTTAGATTTTTTATGGTCAAACAACGATGACCCGTACCGTTAAAACACCCAAACCAGGCGTGCCTCCAGCGCCCATAGAGCATGCTGTAGAAACGCTGGTTCAGCAAAACTATTTATTTCAGGACTTCAGTCCGGTTGAGTTGGCTGAAATTTTGAATATGTCAACCTTAAGTGCAGAAAAGCTGTACTCCAATCGCCCGGTGTATACGGCCTATCGACAGGGGGGTTCCCTTGAGTTTTTGTATTTGATTCTGGAAGGTGGGCCTGTCATCGTTCGTAGTAGTCCCCTCGACCGCGTCTTATCCATCCACTATCCTGGCGGTTGCTTTGGCTTTGGCAGTATATCCATTGGGTTTGGCAAGATTAGTCTTGGCTTTCCGAGTTTGGTGGAAGCTTACAAAACGACGGATGTGCTGAAGGTGCCTGTTGAAGCAGTGCAACGACTATATGAGACTCAGGAGAGGTTTCGCGATCGCTACAACGTCCTGTTTGAGCTGCACGAGAAGTTTCAGTATCACCTGCTCAATTGCAGCACCTACCCGCCCCAAGCGGTAGCGGCCCTTTTGCGGGGTTTAATTTACCAAGAGCGTGAACTCGGCAACCAGCCCAATGAAGCAGGGGTTTACACCGTTGACCTCCCCATCGACATCATTGCCCGTGCGAGTCAACTCAACCACCGCACTGTGGAGCAGGTCTTAAAAGGAATGGAGCAAAATCAGCTGATCGAAACCGCTCGCTCTACCGATCTCTCTAGCGATACGATTCGAGTGCTGGATGCCGAAGGAATGAAAGAGGTTTATAGCACCACTCGCGGCAAGGTGCAGTGGTGGCCGCTGAAGTAAGCAAAAAGCCTGGAAGCCAATGGATCGATTGTTAAGCGCTGTTTTGGTAGGGGTTACGTCTTTTATTGCCACAAACCTAGATGACATCGTGGTGTTGGTGATTTTTTTCTCCCAGGTCAGCGCCACCTTTCGCCGCCGTCATATTGTGTTTGGTCAGTATTTAGGGTTTGCAGCACTTTTGCTGCTTAGCCTGCCGGGTTACTTTGGTGGCTTGGTGCTGTCTAAGGCTTGGGTGGGTCTACTGGGGCTGCTTCCCCTAGGGGTTGGCATCGGTCAGTTAATCAAGCCAGATGCAGATGAACCTGACGTGCAGACGGTATCCCTCTTATCTAAATCAAAAGCTTCGATGCCAATCATTGTGAGCAGTGTACTCAGCCCCCAAGCCTATCAAGTCGCAGCCGTCACGATCGCCAATGGAGGAGACAACATCGGCATTTATGTCCCACTGTTTGCCAGCAGTACGCTTCTTCAGCTTACGGTCATCCTCAGCGTATTTTTGGTTTTAGTGGGAGTTTGGTGTTGGTTGGCAGAGCGGCTGACACGACAACGGGCGATCGCCCATCTCCTTTCCCGCTACGGACACCGCGCTACCCCCTTAGTACTGATAGGGCTAGGGCTATACATTTTAATAGACAGCGGAACCCTGGGGATTTTTATGTCCTGGGTTCCGCTGTCTCGTTAATCTCTTTGGTACCAATAGTAGGTCGCCATCGGAATCACGGTGGCGGCAATTAGCAGCACCACGACCAGAATAGTGGCACTTTTATCATCGGTTTCTTCCGATTTTGTAAAGGTACTTTCCACCTCGGTCACAACCACCTCTGGAGGGCCTGGATCGGGTTCACCCGACAAAACGAGAGACAAGCGATTGGCAGCATCAGAAAAACCCTGGTTGTAGCTCCCCTCGCGAATGGGAGGCAGCATGGTTTCGCCCGTAATACTGTTAGCAATCTCATCGGTCATCATACCCTTGACCTTTTCCCCCGTGCGAATCCCTGTGGTTTTGGTTTGGGTATCGAGCAACACAAGGGTTTGATTGGCCTGTTCTTCGGGGGTGGGGAACCACCGTTCAAACAGTTCGTTGGTAAAGGTGGGGGCGGTTTGCCCGTAGTCAAACCGACGAATGGTAACAAACCGGACTTCGTTACCCGTTTTTTCGGCAAGCTGACTCAGTTTTTTGTTCAATGACCCTTCATTAAGGGCACTCAGAACCTCACCTTGGTCAAGCACCCAGGTGGAGCTACCCGCCTTCACCATAGGCACATCAAACGTAGCCGTGGCGATCGCCGATCCCGCCGCCACTGGTACCATTAACAGTATTGCGATCGCGGCAATCAAGCATCGCTGCAAAACCTTGTGCCACTGCCAGCCAATCGGTCTGATCATAAACTTAACCCTTGCGCTTTACTTTGACTCAGACTTTACTTTACTCAACATAGTATCTTGGAAAGGCACTGTAGGGGGCAGCATTGTGCCCTAAAATCAGAACACCTGCAATACCTAGATGTGTTGCTAGACCAGAATCCCAAGGACAAACATCTCCATGCGGAAAGGCTCAGACATTTATCGACAATATTTAGTCTGGGGCCTAAGCGGGCCAATTATATTTCTCAATTTTTGGATGCTGGGGCAAATTTTCCAGTACTTTGAGCAGGTCATCACGGTGGTGGTAGTGGCCGCCATTTTTGCTATTTTGCTGAGCTATCCAGTCCAGTGGCTCTCGCAAAGACGAGTGCCGCGATTGCCTGCAATTTTAATTGTTTTAACCACCGTCCTGTCTGGGATTACGCTCCTTGGGTTTACCGTGATCCCTTTGGTGATTGATCAGGCCAATCAACTTGCGAATTTGTTGCCCGACTGGCTCAATGGCGCTGGAAAACAGCTTTCTTGGCTTCGGAAAATTGTTGTTAGCTATGGGTTTAAGGATGACTTAGAACCCCTCATTTCTCAGCTCAAAGAATACATCAAAATCATCGTGACGGGGTTGCCCGGTTTGGCGATTGGGACTTTGGGGCGATTCCTAGATCTGATTTTTATTCTGGTCTTGGCGGTTTACATGCTGCTATTCGGGCAACGGATGTGGCATGGGTTAGTGGATATCCTCCCCCGCAAACTCGGAACTGCTTTGGATCGATCGCTTCAGTTTAATCTTCGTCAATTTTTTATTAGTCAGTTTTTACTCGCGTTATTTATGTTGGGGGGGCTAACCCCCATTTTTTTGCTCTTGCAGATTAAGTTTGCGCTTCTGTTTGCACTCATCGTGGGATTGTCAAATCTGGTTCCTTTTATTGGTGCAACCCTTGGCATTGGTCTAATCACGCTGCTGTCCTTGCTCCAAGGGGGGTGGCCTGCATTTTGGGTGGGGCTGACTGCCGTCTCCCTTCAGCAATTCAAAGACAACGTGATGACCCCCCGTTTACTAGGGAAATTTACCGGACTCAATCCCATTTGGATTTTTGTCGCACTGCTTCTAGGTGCAAGGATTGCTGGAGTTCTGGGCGTGATTTTAGCCATTCCCATCGCAGGCACCATTCAGGGAACCTTTGAAGAAATGAGGGCTAAATCTTCTCCGGTGATTTTAAGTGCCTTGAACGACGTAAACCACCCGCAAAGTCCTGAAACTTGATCTTCAAAAAATCTAACCCATCGCGTTTCGTTTCAGGAACTTGGCAATTGCGCGAAACGACTGTAGTATCGTCACGGCTGAAGCATCAACGTTGATGCCTAGGCTAAAGACTTAGCCAGAAATTCCTAATATTGCGTCAAAAACTTCATAATGCACGTCTCCAAAGTCTGTTTCCCCATTTTTGCTGCCTTGAGTGCAGGATTTGTTGCAGCCTCTCTCCCCTTCGGATCTGCCCTTGCTGTAACCTTTGGTCAAAAAGAAGTCGATCAAGCTAAATTTATTGCGATCGCCAAGCCTATCGGCCAAGATGCCCACCAGCTCATCATCCTAGAGCAAGTCACCGACAAAAAACCATGCTGGAGCGAAAGCGGCAGTCAGCCCGTGATTGTGGATCCACTCTTGCTCAAATTTGACTTCACAGGCATTTGCGGTCGCAGTACCGACGCCAACGGCTACTCCATCCGCATGGATGGGCAAGACCTCGGGGGCAAATATACCCTGCGGATCCGCTACCGCAATAACGAAATGGTCTTAGTGGGTTCCCCCGACGACACTAAAGACCCTGAGATTGTGATTGGTCGTGTCAACAGCATTGTCAAAGATTTTGCCAAAATTCAGCTTGATCCAGGCTGGTACTTCTCTAAACGCACCTTTACCACACCAAAAACAGAAAAAACACCAGAAACAGTAAAAGTGCTGGGTCACGTCTACCTTACCCGTGATGGTGGCGACACCCTCCCCTTTGGCGATGTGGCAGGCGATGTCTATCTCAAAGAAATCAAAGCAGCCGTTGGCCTTAAATTTATTGCAGGGTTCCAGGACAACACCTTCCGTCCTACCACTCCACTCACCCGAGAGCAGCTTGTCTCAATGGTGCTTGAAGCACTTAAAACCCTTCCAGCAGTTAAGCTGACCGTCCCCACTACCGTCACAACAAATCCCTACCCAGACGTAGACGCCAAACGATGGAGCGCAACTAAAATTGCCTTTGCCCGCGACAACAAAATTGTGACCGGATACCAAGACGGCACCTTTGCCCCCGACAAACCTGTCACCCGTGCAGAGTTACTCGCCGTGCTCAAACGGACAGCAGAGTATGCCAAAACCCTTAAAAATCAGCCCACAACTTTAGCACCAACCCAGGCTGCCTTTGCCTTTACCGATACTCAAGGACATTGGGCCGCAGACCTGATTACGCAGATGTCTACCTATTGTGGTGCAGCATCTCCCTTTAACGAAACCGGCACCGCCTTTTCTCCCAATGAACCTGCGTTTCGGAATTACTCAGCCGCCGCAACACTGCGGACGTTGAACTGCCTGAAGGATCCTAAAACGCCCTATGTAGCGCCACCTGGGGTAAAGTCTGTTACGCCACCTACGGCTAAGCCTGCTACTCCAACGACTCCACCTGTGGCTAAGCCAATAACTCCGCCTGTGGCTACTCCAACGACTTCGCCTGCGGCGAAGCCAACCACTCCGCCTTCGGTTAAATCTGTCGCTCCGCCTGCGGCTAAGCCTGCAACACCAACACCGTCTGTGACCAAGCCCGTCACTCCAGTGATGACAAAGCCAGCAACGCCGTCTGTGCCTAAGGCTGTCACTCCAGTCATGACAAAACCTGCGACACCACCTGTCGCGAAACCTATCACTAAATAGGGCTTGCTGAAAAAGCATAGAAGATAAGAGTTTCAGTGCATCTGAGCGAAAAAGGGGTTGAAAAGTGCAAGAGAAAAGGGAGAAAATGGTCAAAACCCTTGCATATGAGACGGCATGTATCGGATTTCACCT
>JANLSD010000160.1:0-18787 GCA_031362245.1 Acaryochloridaceae cyanobacterium OTE_25_metabat_464
ATTCGTCATTAAAGCCAGCGATTGAAATCGCGCCTACAAGAACAAAGTCTGCCTACGCAGACTAAATATATCAAGGGTTCTAGCAATCCGCGAAGGCGGATTTCGTTCTTGTAGCTGCGGTTTCAACCGCCAAGCGAAAAGCTTTAATGACGAATGAATGAGGGTTTCAGGACTTTTGTCAGTCAACCAGGGGATAGACACTGTCAAGTCATTACTGACAGTAAGAGGTTACATCTTCCCCACATTCATCGGCAAGAAATATTAAGGCTCGAAACCGCAGTTCTACAAGCTGGTCATAGAGGGGATTAAGCTTACAGAGTGCTGGAATATGTCCAACCTTTTTACCTAGGAAAAACACATCGCGCTCAAAGGGACAAGTTGCAGGAATTAAGCGACAAATCAACCGAGCCGTTTGGGGATCGGTAAGCTTAATGTGTTGGAATGCAGGGCTAAATAGCTTTTGGATAAGGTGCTTCAAGGAAACTTTCGCTAAATAGGGCTGTGCTGAAACCGGTAGAGCAGTTGCGCTTGTCGCATGGTTCATGATGATTAAACGCCAACGGTTACAAAGAATTTCCCTTCTGGGATGGAAGAGCAATCTTAAGGAGATTCTTCAACGGCTAAGTAAAAACCGAATAAAAAACAGATCGCCCAGATAATCACGATTTGAAGTTCGAGGGATTCAAGAAAAGACAACATCTTTTGACCTCTCTAAATGAAGCTTTGAGGTGATTGATTTCTGGGAGAACCCAAAGGGATAAATCAACTCATGGCTTCATTATGGGTGGCGAAGCTTAATCGCACATGGGAGAATCTACGGATTTTTATGAGGGGGAGGTGAGGGTGTCTCTCCGCATTTACCCGTAGGGATGAATGGGATGGCTCTCTACGATCAAGGGATAGCCTTACCCCTTAAGGAAGCATTTTGGTCTGGATTGTTCCTGAGTTACGTCTGTCCACAGTTTGGGTTAAAGGCTACACCTAATATTCTTGGTCGAGGTGGTTTTGGGCGATCGCACTGACGATGGCGTGGTGGAGGGAGGGCGATCATGTCTGTGAACGTAGGAAATATCGGTGGTGATGCCCCAGTGATACAGACAAACTAGCTGACGTTGCTTTAGAAAAACTTTAGGCAAGCGAATGAAGTGCTAAGACGGCACCTAAAACCGACACCTCCTCCTCAATAGAGCCTGTCGTCAAGCTTTACGCATAGAGTATTCAATTTTAATTCCTTGAAATAAAAACATCCGATCAGAAACAAACTCAGTCTATTCATACTAATTTAAGGTTTTCCAGAATGAAAACCTGATTTTTCCAGACTTTTCCCTATTGAGTGCCAAGTCAGAAAGTTTTACTGTATCAGTGAATCAATAAATTACTGGATAATGCTAAATCCACCGTACATAGGAAAAAGACATTAATAGCTTTTTGTAAGGATTATTTTTATTCTTCAAGACATCCTAAATTCAAGACATCCTAAATAAGTTTTAAGATTTTATCTGGAAAGATTTTTTTTGGAAAAAGGACACTAGTTATGCCAACAGTTCGAGAGATTATCAAAACGGATATTGCTACTTGCAGTACTGCATCCGTGAAAGGTCTGAGCCTTCAGATTATAGATGAGATGAACTTGATGATTCCAGGTGGAGTTTTAATTCCTATTGATGATTTAGATATATCAGGGAATAATGCAACGGTTAATTTTTTCCTACAACCTAAAGCAAAAGAAGCCCTTAGACGTGCAATTAAAAGAAGAGGTGTAACACTTAAACTCAACTCTTGCTACCGAACTGTTGTTCAACAACACATTCTATTTAGCTGGCAAGGATCATCTTGTGTAAGTATTGCAGCCACTCCAGGCAAAAGTAATCATGAAGATGGCTTTGCTATTGATACTCCTGATTTTAATGAATGGAGATCTGAGTTAGAAGCAGAAGGTTGGGAATGGTTTGGCCCAGGTGATGAAGTGCATTTTACTTACACTGGTGGAGGTGTAAGAAATGACATTGGGGATATTGGGGTTCAAGCTTTTCAAGTTTTATGGAATAAAAATAATTCCAAAGATCAAATTGATACGTTCGGCGGTTATGGCCCTGAAACTGCTGCACGCTTAGATCGCTCTCCCGCCACTGGTTTCGGTGCTGTTTCATCGAATACTGGAATAGGTAGTGTCAGAATTCTAAAGCTAACTGATCCATTAATGGAAGGCGAAGATGTGCGAAAAGTTCAACAGAGCTTGATTACCTTAAAACTATTGGAAGCAGATCAGCTAGATGGATTGTATGGCCCAAGGACAAAACTAGCTGTTGAAAGTTTTCAGAAAAATCAAGGATTGTCCGTAGATGGGCAGGTTGGGCCTTCAACACGAAAAGTGCTGAAGATTGCAGTCTAGTTTCCTATGACGATGAAGCAAGATTTAGAAAGGCTAACCCCTCATTTTTGGAGATTTGATCATGGCGATTGAACGTGTTGAACTAAAGTTCAATGATGGGATTATCGATACCCCACACCTTATTGATGATGTGGAGACTTTGCAGCAATACTTAAAAGACTGGTGGGGGGTGTTGCCTAAAGATGCCAAAATTGATGGTCTGTTTGGAACTGCAACTAGGTCAGCAGTAGAACGGTTTCAAAGTTTACGTCCAGCCGGTAGCAAATTCGTCCCTACAGGTCTAAGTGTGACTGGGGTTGTGGATCTTAATACTTGGGCTGAGTTAATGAAAGTAATGCCAGAGGAAATCATGATGGTCAGTCGTAATGCTCCTGACATTACGAATATGCCGTCTGATTTCAAAAGTATCGATGAAATTTTAAGCATCGCTCAATGTCCTTCGGATATTCGCCCCTTTGCTCAAAAAAACTTGCCTATAGTGCTTAAACAATGCCTAGCGGATGGCGTAACAAGACGAGACCAAATCGCATATGTTTTTGCTACCGCTGAGCACGAGGCTAATTTTGGGCGTTTTATGTTCGAACTTGCAGATGGATGGGACTATGAAGGTCGTTTAGATCTTGGCAACACAGAATCGGGGGATGGACCTCGGTTTAAAGGAAGAGGATTTGTTCAGATTACAGGTCGTAGAAATTATACGAAATGGAGTCAGATACTTGGCGTTGACTTAGTGAGCAATCCAGGGAAAGCTGCTATCCCAGATACTGCTGCGATTATTTTAGTGCGCGGAATGCGGGATGCAAGCTTTACAGGGCTTGGATTGAGTGATTTTTTTACAGGAAACCAACAAGATTTTTTTAATGCCAGAAAAATCATTAATGGATTAGATAGAGCTGACCATATTGAAGCAATTGCAAAGGCTTATTTCAAAGCTATTTCATCTTAGAAAATAAACATTAAGACTATAACTTTATGCCATTTACTGCAAAAGTAATTACAACGGCGGAATGGGGTGCAAGACTAGCAAAAGCAACTTTCACTAAAACTTTTCCTCGCTATGTAGTCGTTCATCATACTGACAATCAAAATCCTCCCAATGATTTTTCAGAAGAAACCATTGAAGGAGCAATTCGTTTAGCCCGAAACATTCAAAGTGGGCACATGGATGATAATGGATGGTTAGACTCAGGACATAACTTTCTAAATACAACGGGAGGCTTTGTTCTAGAAGGTCGTCATGGTTCTTTAGATGCTGTCAAGCAAGGTTTTTGTATTCAATCTGCTCGTGCTGCACAAGATATAGGCAAGCTAGCGAATGGCAATCAGTCTCCTGGGATTGAAAATGAAGGCACGTTCATGACCTTTCAAATGATTCCTAAGCAATGGAATAGTCTTGTAGAATTATGTGCTTCACTATGTGACTCTTGTAATATTAGCCCCACAAATATAAGAGGACATCGTGATTTTAGTGATACAGATTGTCCTGGCGATTGGCTCTATAGTCAGCTACCTCGTTTGAGAAGAGAAGTTGCGGCTAAACTAGGGATAAAGTTTTCTAAAGATGAGCTAGAAAATGATTCTGTAGTCGTTGATCTGGAGATTGGTTCAACAGGGCCAAGAGTTATTAAGCTCCAACAAGGATTGAGTGATTTATCTAAGCAACTGGGTAAAGAGAACCTTAATCCTGGTGCCATTGATGGTGTGTTTGGTGAAAACACAAATGCAGCCATAAAGGCTTTTCAACGTTCAGTTAATCTCAAGGAAGACGGAATAGTTGGTTTAGCCACCCGAAATGCATTAGGGCTATAAGAAAAATACAAACGTATTTGACTTATACATAAACTAGCTCAATTAATGCAGCATCCAAAGTTAAATTGTTTAATGTAGAAGCTAAAATGAATTTACCTACTTTTGTGAATATTGGAATCGGTCTAATCTTTATTTATTTACTTTTAAGTTTATTAGCTTCTGAAATTCAAGAAATAATTTCTTCTATTCTTGAATTGAGAGCAAAGAGATTAAATCAAGGCATTCAAACTCTTTTAAGTGACACGAAACTTTCAGAAAATTCAAAAATCACTAACTTATTATATAAACACTCTTTAATTTCAGCCCTCAACCAAAGATCGTTCTTTGGTCAAAGAAAATGGAAAGAAGCTTTCGGACCATCATATATTCCTGCAGAAACCTTCTCAATTGCTTTACTTAGTATTTTGAATGAGAAAGCTAAAGAGGAATTAGGAAAAACCTTAACTGTAAATGGTATATCTCAAGATTCTATACCTGAAAATACTGAAAAAGTAATAAATGATATTAAAGCTTTAGGATTATCAGATGAGCTAAGAGATAATCTTATTTCTTTAGTTTTGCATGCTGAAAGAAACACAACTCATTTTAGAGAAGAAATAGAGAAATGGTTTGATCGCTCTATGGAAAGAGCTAGTGGTTCATATAAACGTGATGCTAAAGTATGGGCTATTTTTATTGGATTTTGCATTGCTATATCTACCAATGCTGATACACTAAATATTGTTTCTAGATTGTCAAAGGATAAAGCAATTAGTACCTCAATAGACGCATATATCTTAAAAGAACGTGAAAAAAAATGTTCTAATAAACCAGAGTGCTTAAATGAACTTACTACGCTTATTGACAAAGATGATTTGACAAAATTATCACTACCGATAGGATGGGAATCTTCTGACCCAAAATCACAAGAACTAACGTTGCAATCCGTAAAAAATGGATTAATCAAAAGCATTGGTTGGCTATTGACTGGTATTGCTATTTCTATGGGATCTTCCTTTTGGTTTGACATACTCAATAAGTTTATTAATGTACGCTATACAGGTAGTAAACCTGCTGAAGCAGATACAAAAAAATAATGTAAAACTAGATTTGCTTAAATCTGCTAGTACCGACAAATTCAGAAAAATCTCAGGCTCTGTCAAGTATCAAAAAAGATTCTTGTTACTCAAAAAAGAAATGCCAAAGGATATCCTTTGGCTTTTTGTCACATTTACGCGACTTCAAGTCATAAAAAATTACATTTCACAGCTTATTTAGATCGTTTCTCTGACTTATTCTAAAAACTTAATGTACTTTCAAGATTTCAGACATAAACCATCGTTAATAATAATTTTCCTTAATCATAAGTAAAATCTAAGATTAAAGCATTACCATAAAGAGTACTAAAGGTATTGAGCTGGTTGACTGACAAAAGTCCTGAAACCCATATTAGATGACGCCAGCGATTGAAATCGCGCCTACACAAACAAAGTCTGCCTACGCAGACTAAATACATCAAGGGTTTCGGCAATCCGCCTTCGCGGATTTTGTTTGTGTAGCTGCGATTTCAACCGTCAAATAAAAAGTTTTGTCAGCCAACCAGGGTATTGAGAGAGGCATTAATAAGTACTTGCTCAAAAACAATAGCTTCCAGCCAGTATGTTCTTCACACTATTCAAAAAAGCTTAAAAGCTTACCTGAACTAGTTACAATCTTACACGCTTAGTTCTAGGGTACCAATCGTATTACTAAAATTAATTAGGTCTCTAGTTGTACAAAAAATCTTTATTAACCTGGTTATTATTATGACAAATAACACTGCTCAAAATTCTACTTCAAGTCAAGTCTATAAGTATGACTATGATCGCTTTGCTGAATCCCTTAAAGATCCTAGCTTGAAATATCCAATGACCTCTTGTGTCTTTAAAGAAGATAATTCCTTAACCAAAGGATATTGGGTTGAGGATGTGTTGACCTTGCTTCTGCGCATTCGCTCAAATCAAGCACTCTATGATCTTGAAATTAAGCAAAATCAAGAGTCTGCTTTCAAACTCTTTTTTGACATTCGGTTTTCTCACCTGATCAAAAGCTCCAACCCCTGGGTTAGAAGAATCTATGCTTTTGTCGTTCGGTATTTAATACCATCTCAAGTCAAAGAAATTCAAAATAAAAAAATAACTGAACCTGAGCCAGATCCAACACTAGTCAGTAACGGCAAGATTCCTTCTATTCCCCAAATGTCAACCCTTGGGCTTAAAAGCTATCAGGATTTATTTCAACTAATCTATTTGCCTACTATTGCCTATCAAGCCCAAGAAGATAAAGCATTTGCAGCACAAAGAGTTTCTGGGGCCAATCCTTTAGTGATTGAACGACTGCCCAAGCTTTTAGACAAATTCCCAATAACCGATGCCCAATATCAATCTGTCATGGGTTCTCATGATTCGTTGCAAACAGCGTTGGCTGAAAATAGGCTTTACATCACAGATTATCAAGTGCTCAGTGAAATTAAACCTGCAACGGTCGATATCGAAAATGACATAGTCCAAAAATACATTTATCACCCGATCGCACTATTTGCAGTGGAGCCTGGAAATTGTCCTAATCGTAGACTAGTCCCCGTTGCCATTCAATGTGAGCAAGACCCTAAAGATAATCCTATTTTTGTCTCACCGTGTCTCAAATCATCCCTTTCAGAACGCTGGGCATGGCAAATGGCGAAATTGACGGTGCAAATTGCCGATGCGAATTATCATGAGTTTATTTCGCACCTAGGGGGAACCCATCTGCGTATGGAACCCATTGCGATCGCCACCTATCGCAAACTCCCTGTCACCCATCCCCTAGGGAAACTATTGCTACCCCACTTTGAAGGCACCTTATTTATTAATGATTCGGCAGTCAAAGGACTCGTTAATCCAGGGGGCACTGTTGATAAAGTTGCAGCCGGAACCTTAAAGTCCTCAATCATGCTGAGTGTTAAAGGGGCAAAGAATTATCCCTATGTCTTTAATGAATCATCTTTACCAAAGGTTTTAAAAGCGCGAGGTACTGATGATGTCCAATGCTTGCCTAACTATCCCTATCGTGATGATGGACTGTTGATTTGGGATGCCATTTATGAGTGGGTCTCAAGCTACTTAAGCCTGTTTTATGCCAATGATAGTGCAGTACAAAATGATGCTGCCGTTCAAGATTGGATCAAAGACTTGACCGATCCAAAGGGCGGACAAATTGAAGGTATTGGAGAACAAACAATCCCAGGTGCCCCAGGGAAAATTGAAACCTTAGCATACTTAATTGAAGCCGTTACCCTGATTATCTTTACGGGTAGTGCGAACCATGCGGCGGTTAACTTTCCTCAGTCAACACTGATGACCTACATGCCCAATATGCCCTTGGCAGGGTATCGACCAGCCCCTAAAACGACGATAGGTGTGAGTGAGCAAAACTATCTGGATCTGCTGCCTCCAATCAGTCAGGCTGACAATCAAATGAACATGACCTATTTATTAGGTTCTGTTTATTATACAAAACTAGGCTATTACGGTGACTCATATTTTGACAATGATCATGTCAAACAATTTTTGAATGTGTTTCAGAAAAAACTGATTAGCATTGAGATAGAGATTACTGATAGAAACAACGTCCGTCCTACCGATTACAACACTCTGCTCCCTTCTAAAATCCCTCAAAGCATTAATATCTAATTTCAATTCTGGGGTCTTAGATCAGACTAAATCTCTTAAGGCATTGATATTAAATTCGAACTCGATTTATCTCTTACTTCATTGGAGATTTGATGGCAATGATGAGTATCAATCTAAATGATTTCCAGGCTTGGGCGATTCAAAATCCAGCAGCGGGCCTAAGTAAAGTCTTGCTCCCGCTGATTAGCGTGATTGAGGGGTTGCTGGCAACCAAGGCAACGTATCTACCTGCTAAACGACAGAAATTTGGCCCTAACTTTTGCTGTGCAGGGCAGGTCGTATTGGGAGACTTTGAAACCTTGAAAGTTGCCCTCACCTCTCCCCAGGCGAGAACTTGGCGGCTCGGCACCTCCGTCCTGGATGCCCATCTTTCCCCTAATCAAGATGTGGGCGGACGCAACGTTTTTCTGTTGTCACTCTCCGATGAGAGTGCGGGTGGCAGTAGCGACCATGCTGCATTCCGGCAATGCATGCAGCATCATCTGCTCAACGACTCTGCCTCAGAACGTCAACGAGATCGCATCGCCCAAGGATTGCTCGAAACGTTAGCAGTGGATTATAAAGAGATGCCCCACAGCCAAGGTGGCGCGTTCTTTACAGACAAGCAAAAAGGGTTGATGCCGTTTATGGTTCGGTATCTGCACTATGTCATCTTTGGGCTGAACCCCAATGACAATGACTCGATGGCCTTCTTGGTCGATCTGTACTATACCCGTCAAGGCCCAGCCCATTACATGGCAAAGCTGGGACGCCTATTAAAACAGTTCAATTTGATGGGGCATGGCGACATTTCTGACCGGATTGAGAAAGCGGCAACGCTCTACGAGCAGTCACCCGCGTTAGCCAATTTCCAGGTCGAGCAGCCGGAATATAACCACATGACGCGCCGTGAACTGGCAAAGCTGATGACTTCCATCATGAGTATCGCGGCCATGCAAGGCCCGCTACACATTGCGAATACCAGCATGGGGTTTCAAGCACTCCCAGCCTACCCCAATCACAAAACCGAGCAGATTGAAACCACTCGTGCCTGGGATGCACTCGATCTAGAGAATCGTGAGTCTGTCCGGCTCTTTCTCTTAGAATGTGCTCGTCTATGGGCACCCGTTAGTGCCACCCATCGCCTTGCAACAGAGTCTTTTACCGTAACAATTGCGGGTAAAGAGCGGATTTTTCCCGCAGGCACCAACATTCTGATTCCAATGAGTTTGGGGTTATTAGATGAAAGTATTTGGGGACCCACTACCTACGAGTTCAACGCTAAACGAGAGAACCTATGTCCTTACCACATGGGGTTTCATTCCGTGGGCGATCGCAGTGCTGGGCGCATTTGTCCTGGCAAAGATATTGCTCTAGATATGCTGGTGGATATCATCATTACCGTAGGCAAGATGCGACGCACATTACCGCCTGCAACGGCAACGACGTAACTGCGTCAGAACAGCGACACCCTAAAATCTGAGGCTGGATATGGAACCTGCTCAAATTGAGATCGTAGAACTGCAAGCCAATGGATATACCTTTCGATGCCGCAGTTGCGGCATGGCAAATACGGGCGAACCTGTGATTTTGCTCCACGGTTTTCCTGAGACTTCCCATATGTGGGTGGAAGTAATGCGATCGCTGGCTGTAAACGGCTACCGATGTCTCGCACCGGATCAGCGAGGGTATAGTCTTGGTGCAAGGCCCGAGGCGGTGGCTGAGTATGCCATCGACAAAATTGCTTCAGATGTGATTGCCCTGGCGGATCGGGTGGGGTTTTCAAAATTTCATCTTGTGGCCCATGACTGGGGTGCTGGCTGTGGTTGGACGGTGGTGCAGCTTACGCCTCAGCGGGTTCAAAGTTGGACGGCATTATCGATTCCACACATGGCTGCTTTTACGGAGGCAAAAAAAAACGACCCAATTCAAAAACAGAAAAGCTGGTATATGGGATTTTTCCAGCTTCCCCTCTTGCCGGAATTGGCGTTTGGTGCGATCACAAGGATGCCGTCCGTTTTCTGGACACACTCTAAACCTGAAGAGATAGCAGACTATCTGACGGTTTTTGGTACGTTTGAAGGTCGCAAGGCCACTCTGAATTGGTATCGTGCTAATCACACGCTACCGGTTCAATATGGGGATGTCTATCTGCCTACGCATTTGATCTGGGGAAACCAAGATATTGCTGTGGGACGGGCGGGTGTGAAAGCAACCCAAGCGTATATGAAAGGGGAATATGCGAAGGACTATGCCTTGATCGAACTAGATGCAGGACATACCCTTGTTCAGGAGAAATTTGAGACTGTGGATCGTGAAATTCTAGGTCACATTCAACGGTATCCTATCAGCACTTGAGGATTAAAACAGCCTCTAAATCATGGGTTGGAGGCTGCTATGGGTCTAAATGGCTGAGGCGTGATGTTAGTTTTTAGAAATTCCATCATTGTCGATTGCACTATAGCTATCGCCAGGCAGAAGTCCCAGCCAGGGATCGGAAGCGGGAGTCAAAAACAGCTCAGTGTAAACTTTGTCGTTAAGTGCATTCAACTTAAGGGTTCCAGAGTCTTTCATGAACCATTGGTACAGTTGACTGTGCAGCAAATACTCATTTCTGACGGTATCTAATGCCATTGCAGATTCAAAAGACCGCACGATAGGTGGGATCGTTCTAAACTCCGTGTGCGCGGTTTGCTTTGCGGAAATTAAGGCAATACTGCGAGTGTCCAGTTTCGTGTCGTTGGTATAGCGTTGGGCTAGTTTCTCCCATGCGGTTTGATCGGTAATCTGAGCGAGGGTTCTTTGATTAAGCGTTGCAGAAACAATGGGATTTTCAACCGTCATTTTAGACATTGCAAAGGTTGCGGCAATGTCTGCTCTAGGAGGTGTACTGGAACGACTCCCAAGGCTAGATAAACGGGATGGCATTTTGAGGCCCAGTTTTGCAAGGTCTGCGGACCATTGGGCTTGGATGGCATTGAGGCGATCGCCATAATACTTTCTCAAGTAACTATCTCGATCAAATCCGGTTTTCGTTGCAGCCGTTTTGACTGCGACTTCACTTTGCTGCAACTGACGCAGAAATGCTTGAGGGCCATAGAGTCCTGGGATGGCATCAATGGGGCGACCGGAAGCATCTAGAACATAGTGGATGCTATTGCCTGTGAGGGTGCGCTCTAATTTTCGGCCATCTCCAAAGTCGATGGTGATTTTGGGGACGGGACGGACAGATTCCCAATGCAGGATGAAGCGATCGCGCAAAACCTGTGAAACTTCGGCATTAGGGTACAGTGCAACCCGAAAGAAGCGGCTATTGGCGCAGCTTAGGTCTTGGTCGAGGTTTCCCAATAGCCTTAGGGAGAGGATGGGTTTGCCGCTGGCTTTGGCGGCTGCTTTGGCTTGGTCTAGGTTGGTGTACCAGTAGAGACGGGAGGCGTAGCAGTCGCGCTGTTGACAGAGGCGATCGAGGGCATCGCGGAGGGGTTTGGGGGGTAGGGAGGTGGCGAGTTCTTTGCGATGGGTGTTGAGGAATTGTTGCAGCCCTGCGGAGCCAAGCGGACGTAGGGCGGTGGCTTCTTGCTCTAGGGAGGGTTGGGCTTGAACGGCGTTGGATAGCGCGAGGGTTAGGGCGATAGCTGTGCACCAAGGGTTCGCACTGGTCAGAAGACTTGCTTTCATGGAAGGGTGGGTTGGCTTTAGAGGTTATTATTCCCAGAATGATTAATCTGTTTATAGGTTCCCAACGTCAAAACAGGAGAATGGTAATGAACCCTGAAGTCTTGTCAAATTATGCTCAAATTCAAGCGCTTCGTGTAGCTGAAGTCGTTCATTATCTTCAGCAAAATCACTGGATAGCCACTAGCCATCCCAATCCACGATTACTCGTATTTGAAAAGGGTGTTGACGATCAAGGTAAACCCATTCAGATTGTTTTACCGAGTAAAGATGAATATGAAGACAGACCCTACCTTTTAGCTAAAGCGGTAAACCTTCTATCGGTCTTGCAATCTATACCTTTTCAAGAGATTGTGAATGCTATGGCTTCAGATGTATATGCTAGCTAAACCGGATCGATAACCTTAGTTAGAAGACGGTAATTCGACGCTAGGCAAGTGCCGTTGTGTAGCATAAAGCTGTGCAACCATTTCAGCGCGAGATGAAACCTTCAGCTTACGAAACATCCGCTTCAACGCCTGCTTCACAGAATTCTCTGTAATCCAAAGCGCAGAACCGATTTCTGCATTGGTTCGCCCCAAAGCAACTAATTCGGCTACTTGCAACTCACGAGGCGTTAAGCAATGGTTACTCAATGATTTCTGCTTCATTTCCTGTGGGGGTTCGATTGACTTAAATCGAATAGTTGTAGTCCAAACCGATAAATGTAAACAAATTGCACTTAGATCAGATAAATTTTGGGTATCAAAGGCAGGCATCGACCTGTCACGGGTACAGCCCACAGCCCCGACTAATTGACCCCGATCAATAATGGGACCTGCCATCACATGCCAATGATCGGGACGGGGACATAGAATTGCCCAGGTCTTGGGGGATGTCACGAGTTCTTCATGGACAGGGGTATGGCGCTCCGCAATGTGACGCGCTATGGGATTATGCTCAACTGATAACGCAACTTTGAGCACGTTCTGAAACTTGCGATTCGCTAAAAGCTGATCAAATAAAAATATCCCTGATCGCTTAGCGACAAAATACTCACCAATTTTGGGGGCAAGGGACGATCGCAGGTCGGTTTCATCCTGAACCTGATTGATGGCTTCAAATAAAAGCTGTAAGGGGCTTGTCATAGGTCAACGTTTGGTCTGAAGTGTACCCGATTGAGGTCTAGAAGCCTTGAACAACTCGGCGTATAGTACCCTCATGGTCTCAAAAACACTTTGATATGACAACTGCTGTAGCCTGCGATCGCAGTCCTAGCCGTTGAGCACAGATTGCTTGTCAGACAACCCCGTTAGCTTATTGATTAGAGATAGACATCATGCAAAATGCGATCTTCAGCCCCTTTTTTGCGATGGTATTTCTAACACTTCTGGTCTGGGTGTATATGTACATTCAGCGGATTAGCTTTATCACAAGCAGTAAGCTCATGCCAAAGGATCTTACCCCTAGTGCATTGGCACAACTCTCGCCCCCCAGTGTATCCAACCCATCGGACAATCTCAAAAATCTGTTTGAGATTCCGATTATTTTCTATGCCTTAGTCCTCTATCTCTTTGTCACGAAGCAGGTCGATGCAGTATATGTGAGCGCCGCGTGGGTTTTTGTTATATTTCGGGCATTGCATAGCGCGGTTCATTGCACCTTCAACCGCATTATGCTTCGGTTCTACCTCTACCTATTCTCTGCGATCGCAGTATGGTTCATTGCAATTCGTGCAGCCCTGATGCATTTTGGTCTGGCTAGTTGAAGGGATTCGTGTATCATGAACATTCAATTATTATTTAATGGGTCTGTCTCACGATTGTTTTACGTCGCTGTTTGAACAATTTTCTGAATGAGGGTCTGTACGCCTTCGCGATCGCCTTGGCTAAGCAGTTGCTGGATCTGTTCAGCATAAGGAGACATTTTAAGAGTTTGAAACAAGATTTCCTGAACAATTTCTACTTTTGGAGATTTTAGGTGGACTAAGATATCAAGTGCTTCACTTATGAGTTGAATTGCTATTTTGTAGTCTTTTTGTTTGGTGGATAGAAGTTGTCCAAGAAGGACAAGTGTAAAAGCTCTGCCTTGCAAATTTCCAATCTGATTATTCAACTCCAATGACTGTTGGCAAAGGGCCATCGACTCTTCTACTTTGCCTTGATTGGCATAGATACTCGCCATTTGATGTAGAGTAGCAGCCTTGCCCCACATATTTCCAATCTGAATATTTAGCTCTAATGACTGTTGACAAAGGGCTATTGACTCTTCTATTTGTCCCTGCTTAGCGTAGATGTTTGCCATTTGATGTAGAGTAGCGGCTTTGCCATGCATATCACCAATGCTTTCATGAAGTCCCAATGATTGTTGATAGAGTGCTATTGCCTTTTCTACTTGGCCTTGATCAGCATAAATAACTGCCAAATTATGGAGAGTAGTGGCCTTACCCTGTGCATCTCCAATATGTTCTTCAATTTCAATGGACTGTTGATAAAGTACTATTGCCTTTTCTATTTGGCCTTGATCAAAATAGATGTTTGCCATTTGATGCAAGGTAGCGGCTTTGCCATGCATATCTCCGATACGTTCTTCAATTTCCAGGGATTGCTGGTAAAGGGTATTTGCTTCCTCAAATCGCCCCTTTCGTGCGTAGAGAAACCCTTGCTCATGAAGAACTGAAGCCTTAATCGATAAAAGTTCGGGTTCATCAGTTATTTGAGCTAAAGCACGTTGAAACATTTTCTCAGCTTTAACTACATCTCCCAGGCTTCTATATAAAATGCCTAATTCCTTCAAAATATTTAGAACAGTCTTAAGGTTAACAGTCCGTTCGTGACCGGAAGGTTGATACTCCATTAATAAGCGCTGGAGCAAATCAATGCGCTCTTGCTTTTCTGCTAAATCTAAACTCCCGCGAATTTGATCGGAATCCAGAGTTTGAGATAGTGCATAAGTCTGAGTAGCTGGCACTGTCTGAAACCGAAATAACCCCGATTTCCAAGCCCAAAAATCAGGTGCATACCTTGCCAGTCGAGTAATGGCATAATCTGGCAAACAAAACAGCAGCGGATAAGGAACACTTTTAACAAAATCATCCCGCACAAAATTGAGATCTTGCAACATGGGTGGGTAATCCCCCGTCATCCCAATAGATTGCTCTAGCCCTCGAATAATCAAAACCAGTTTTTTGTCTCGTGCAACCTGAAGGTTCTGCAACGCTTGCACAATCAAATCTCGCGCAAATCTAAGCTGTGGATCTGGAAAGTTCAGTACTTCAAACTGAATGTCTGAACAGGTAGGATCTTGCTGAAGTGACTCAAGAGTGGCATCTGTATCAAGCTTGAAATTAGATTCAATAAACCCAATCGTCAACCCTTCCGATACATTTACAAATGCAACAAGCTGCCTAAAATCCTTTTCACGTTGCTGAGGGAGTGCTTCCGTCAAAACATCCATTTTACTGACCTGCTTGAACCGCTTTGAGTGCTTTTTTGAAAGCATCGCTATATTTCACCACTGGGTTAACGTAATTCCAGCGCTGGGTGCCGTTATATTCCAACACCGAAGTGTTAAACAACATCTCTGAGCCAAGATCTTCTTCAGAAATATCCTTGGTTAAGCACACTTGAGCCAACACACGGTAATGATCTCTTGGAATCAGCCGCTCAAAGTCAAACTGCTCTTGCTTAATTGCATACATAGCATCTTCACTCGTCACCTAAGTGCGCTCCTCAGCCATCGCCGACAGACAGGCATTTCGCATAATTTGCATTAACTGCCGCACATGGCCTCCGCTAGCTTTTGCCAGAGCTGTCAACACATCAGGCGACTCAAATATTCGACCTATTTCAACCCGTTGTTCAATCAAACTGCACATGGCCTTTAGCGCTGTTTCGTCATAGGCTAAATCACAGATCTCTCTCTCAAATTGATAGATATTCACCATTGGCATGATGTTAGGGCTATCAAACACATTGCTCAACTTCTTTGATGCATAGATAACCCAAATTGGTGCAGTGTAGATAATCGTACAATTCAAGTCCTGAAGCTGCACCCCATAATCAAAAAATAAATGATTGCCAACCGATAGCGGCACACGATCCAAGTTATCAACGATGATTAAAAAGCCCTTTGAATAACCTGGATATTCCTTAGTTAGCTTTTGATTGGCATCATTCAGCAAAAGATTAATATCATTCTGAAGTCGAGAAATATTTTTTTGTAATTTGTTGCGAATAATGGTTCTTTGCTTATCTGAACCCTTTATTTGCCCCATCAATTTAGTTAGAAGCTTAGAGATGAATGGAATTTCAAATCCCGCTTCCGTTGTAGCTTCAGCACTAATAGAGCGTTCAACCGTTGTCTCAGTTTCGTCAGTAACTTCTTTAAACCAAAGTTCAAAGCTCTTCAGCAGTTTTGGGTCAAATTTAAGCTGAAGAATCGTTAACTCTTCTGCAATCCGCTTGATGATCGCCAAATATAAATCCGTGTATTCTGCATCATTAATATCTAGCTCTGAATCAGCCTCTAGATAAATGACGCGATAATCTTCTTGCCAATGTGATTGGATCCGCTGAAGTTCTGTACTCTTGCCACACCCTCGATGGCCTGTAAACAGAATGGTTGTATATTCTTCAGCTTCTAGCGTCGATAGCTTGGCACTAACCCCTGCGATCGCCTTAGTTTTCCTCACTTTAGACAGATCGACATAGTAACGAGCCATATCTTCACCCATTAAAGGACGAAGATCGCAGGCTCGAAATGCCTCTTTAAGGTTTTTCGCACGCTCGTAGATTGTTTCAGTCACGGACTTAATCGCTCACTGTTATCCATCACAACATTAGCGTAATCTACACGAATCTCAGCCTGAAAGGGATCCATCCCAAGTATGAAGGCCATATTTCAGCAGTACTGTTATTTCAACAACGGAGCTTCTAGCTGAATCCCTAAAGCGTAAACGTCGCAAGGTCTTCATCCACCGCAGAGCCTGAGTCTGCTAATGATTTGAGGGTTGAATTCTTGCTCCCAACCGCTCCAGGCTCAGCTCTAATATCTGTCTGGGCAATCAGATCGGATACCTTTGCTTGAGGATTCTGATCAAGCACCGCTAATAGATTCACGAACGCCGTAATCGTATTGCGAGGCGTCCTAAAATAAGCATCTCCAATCCGCTTAGAGCAATGGGCCATAAATTGCTGAATGCCTTCGTCTTTGATGAGATATTGCTTCACCTCCCCAGCCGCATACACATGGCGAATATTGCCCAACAGCACATACAAATCTTCTGGGCTAAGGTTGGTAAGCTGCAAAACAGGGCCGCTGTAGTCCACCAAACCATTCACCGCAAACGTATTCACCGTCAGTCGCGATTGCAGCGCCGGATAGCTGTAAAGCCCGCGACGGGTATCCGTCAAAAATTCAGGAGTGCCGCCCAGCATAACGCCCAAGCCCGCTGCGGTACCCTGCAAAACATCATTCAAAATTCGCAGAATCTGCTCATAGTTGCTTTTGCGGGCCTGCACATTAGAAAGCTTGAACAAATTGACCAACTCATCCCAGCAAATCAGCAGCCCCCCATAGCCAGACAGCCGCACCAACTGCGCCATCAGCTTGAGCTGATCGTAGACATTTCCGTCATCCACAATCGTTCGCACACCCAACGCCTGTCGTGCTTCTAGCTTGGAGCTAAACTCGCCCCGCAGCCAACGCACCGCGCTGGATTTCAGTGTTTCATCGCTGGTATCATGACCGCGCCAGTAAGCCGCAATCACTTCGGCAAAATCATAGCCGCCTACCATCTCTGACAGATGGGCCAGTCGTTCTCTAATGACGGCTTCAGGGCTGAGGGTGCGATCGCGTCCTTCACTTATAGCCGACGTCACAAACCGCTCTACCACGCTGGCAAGGGCACCCCCATCGGGTTTCGTGCGGGTCGAGAGATTTCGCATGAGTTCTGTATAGAGCGATCGCGCTTGACCTCCGGTGGCATGGAGACGGCGATCGGGGGTGAGGTCGGCGTGAACCGTGACTAACTTTTCTTGGAGGGCAATGGAGCGGGTCAGGGAGAGAAAGAAGGTTTTGCCAGAGCCATACTCCCCAATCACAAAGCGAATCGCCGAGCCACCCTCCGCAATCCGCTTGATGTCTTGGATCACAGCCTCCAGTTCGCGCACCCGCCCCACCTGAATCAGCGGCAGACCCGTGCGAGGCACCACCCCAGCCCGCAGGGATTGAATCACTGCATCGCGTTCTTTGGCTTTAATGGGGAGGGGTTTGGTCACGATAGCAATTCCTGCAAGACAGTTGGATTCACTTCAAGGGGGTCTTCGCCCTCGGTTAAGGCTTCGTCGCAGCGATCAAAGGCGGCTTCATTAATGAGTTCTAGCGCACCATCTAAGAGTAAGTCCAATTGTTGGGCAACGCGCAGAAGGTCTTCTCGGCTCCAAAGAGTCTGCGTTCTTAAGGTTTGTAGAAAGGCACTATGGGCAGAATCTAAGCCTGAAGAGGTTCCGGTGGGTTGGGCTGCAATAGGTTCTTCAAGAAACACGGACTGGAGCAGTTGTGTGGCTTCGATGGATTCGAGCTGTTTAGCTTGAATCAGCTCTAGGTTCAAGCTAAAGGGGGCAGGTGCTGTTACAAGTGCTGGCTCTAGGTCGGCTGGGGGTTCTGGAGTGATGTTTTCTGGTGTGGTGGCTTCTGGGGCGATCGCCTCGTTCAAATCCTCCGCTACTTTAACGGCCCGTTTTTTGCGGGTGCGCTTTTGGCTGAGGGTTGCCACTTGGGCTAAGAGATCCGCATTATCGGCTTGGAGTTGAATCAGGTCAATGGCGCGATCAGTGGCAATCTGATTGAGTTCAGCGACTTGGGTTTCTAGGGCGGTTGTCTGGATGAGGGCAGTTGCTAGCTCTTGTCGAGCTTTCGTTAGTTGCTGCTGAAGCTCACTGCCTTGAGATTGTTTAACCGTAATCTCAAAGCGCTGGGCTTGGGTGCGCCACCAATAGAACCCGATTCCCAATACTCCGCCAATCCAGAGGTCTCGCAACATGCTGATGCCCATTCGTCGTTTTGCAACACAGAATAGCGCAAACTGTGGGCAATAAGCCTGTTTCGGTTCTGTCGAAGGACTAAATAGGGCTTGCTGAAAAAGCATAGAAGATAAGAGTTTCAGTGCATCTGAGCGAAAAAGGGGTTGAAAAGTGCAAGAGAAAAGGGAGAAAATGGTCAAAACCCTTGCATATGAGACGGCATGTATCGGATTTCACCT
>JANLSD010000191.1:0-27796 GCA_031362245.1 Acaryochloridaceae cyanobacterium OTE_25_metabat_464
CCGGATTGACAAGCTTGGAGAGCACTTGACTGGCTTGTTTTTTATCAATGGAGGGGGAGCAGCTATCAGGATGGAGCATTCGCGCAAGGGTAAGATAGCGCTTCCGAATGACGGCTGCGGCTGCATCCACTGGCAGCCCCAGGGCTGCATAGTGGTCTGAGTACGAAAATTCGGCTAATCCCCGCTTGATTTGAAATGACATCTAGCTTATTCCAGGGTTAGAAGACAACGGTTTGATAAAAATTTGGGGCTGACGGGTTAACTTCAGTTTAGGACAGAGCATTGTGAAACGGTTAGGGGGTGGGAAATTTCATCATGAGTGGCTTAATCTGTAAGAGTTCGGTGCTGAGTGCCTCGTGAAGATAGGTGTTTGTGGCTAAGATCCGGCCTGAGCTTAAGTCTATGGGGGATTGGTCGTAGGCACTGACTTGACCGCCAGCTTCTTGGACTAAAACAATTCCGGCTGCAATATCCCAAGGGGATAATCCACGTTCCCAGTATCCATCCAAGCGACCACAGGCGACATAGGCAAGATCTATGGAAGCTGACCCACCGCGTCTAACCCCTTGGGTGAGATGGGTGAGATGGCAAAATTCGGCATAGTTATTGTCTGGGGTTTCTCGTCGGTCATAGGCAAATCCAGTTACAAGTAGGCTTTGGGCTAGGGTGTTCGTTTTAGAAACCTGAATGGGTTTTCGGTTCAAGGTTGCGCCTAAGCCTTTGGCAGCGCGAAAGAGTTCTTGATGAAACGGGTCAAAAATTACTCCAACTTGAGGGACTCCATCAATCAACAATGCAATTGAGGTTGCGGAGAACGGGTACTGGTGAGCATAATTGGTCGTGCCATCAAGGGGATCAATCGCCCACAAAAAACGACTGACTGTATTACCCTGATGACCGGATTCCTCGGCAAGGATTTGATGGTCTGGAAAATGACGCTTCAGGATGGTAATGACTGCGGCTTCAGCAGCGGCATCGGCTTCAGTGACTAAATCTCCGGGTCGGCCTTTTTCTTGAACTGATTCTAGGTTGCCCCAATAGGACTGTAAGATCGCACCCGCACTCAGGGCCGCTTCGGTGGCGATCTCCAAAAACCCTTCCAGAGAAGGATTTGGAAGCTGTAGGGATTCATTCTTCATCTAGGGGCAGTCCGCGACGCACTTTTCCTTTACCAAAGTAGCGCCCAAATTGGAGTTCGTAGACTTCGTCTTCGTCTTGAGTTTCTACCAGAAGTGGCGCTTTGGGATAGCTAACACACAGAAGCGCATAGCCCTGACGCTGAAGATGGGGGGATAGCCCCATGGCTTCGGGCTGGTCTAAATCGCCGGTGAGTACGCGCACGGCACAGGCCGTACAGGCTCCGTTTCTACAGGAGAACGGCAGGCAGACCCCTTGTTCTTCAGCAGTTTCAAGGATATAGCGGTCTGCTGGAACCTCGACGATATGTTCGGTGTTGGTGCGGCGATCGCGGACGCGCACGGTGTACGTTGGCACCATAAAAAATCTTTTTCAGAAAAGTTGTTTGTTTAAGCCTTAGGTTCTGTTACCATATCTTACTTATGTGAGTGAATTCCACAAGGTGATTCACATCCACCTGGAGAGGTGGCCGAGCGGTTGAAGGCGCAGCACTGGAAATGCTGTTTAGGGCAACTTAACGAGGGTTCGAATCCCTCCCTCTCCGTTTTTATTCGTTCATAAGATCAAATCGTTACTAAGATCAAAACCGCAGTAGGGAAACCTATGGCGGTTTTGTTTTTGAAGAGGATAGTAAGTTGTGAAGGTTCTCCCCCCGTTGCCCCCTGCGATCGCCCTAGACCCACTGCTCCACCAATGGCTGTTGGAAGATGTGGGCCGTGGCGATCGCACCACAGAAGCCATTTTGTCCGGCATTGATGCCCCTGGGACAGCAGAGCTACGGCTTAAGCAAGCGGGGGTGATGGCAGGGCTACCGCTAATAGAGCGAGTCTTTCAAAAAATTGATCCTCAGGTTACGGTCACAATTAAGGCTCAAGAAGGCGAATCCGTTCCCGCAAGCACGACGGTTGTATCCATCGAAGGGTCCTTGGCTGCCTTGCTGATGGGAGAACGGGTTGCCCTTAATTTAGTGATGCGCCTCAGCGGCATTGCTACCCTAACGCGGCGCTACGTGGAGCAAATTGCCGATTTGCCTACCCAGTTGGTCGATACGCGCAAAACCACCCCTGGCCTAAGGTCTTTGGAAAAATACGCAACGGCGGTGGGCGGTGCCCAAAATCATCGCTTTGGCCTAGACGATGCCGTGATGATTAAAGACAACCATATTGTGGCTGCTGGCGGGATCGGCGTTGCAATAGCGCGGGTGCGTCAGATTTCGCCATTTCCCTTGGCGATCGAGGTGGAAACCGAATCCTTGGCGCAGGTGATGGAGTCCGTTGCCCATGGGGCAGATATTATTATGCTTGACAATATGGCGGTAGAAGTCATGAAGGAAGCCGTTGCCTGGATTCGGGCCAAAGATGCGCGCATTAAAATCGAGGCTTCTGGCAATGTGACCTTGAACAACCTCCGACAGATTGCCCAGACGGGGGTTGATTTTGTCTCTACCAGCGCCCCCATCACCCAGGCCACTTGGCTGGACTTTAGCTTGAGGATTTTGTAGGGCATCCAGAGGTGTCTCAACTCAATCCGTTCCGTACTAATGGGCGAGGATTTTTTGTGAATATCCAGGACGATTGCGACCGAAACATTATGATTTATTCACGCTTTTGTACCTTCTCAGTGCATGATATTCTGCAATGAGAACGCTGACTGACGATGCTTTGTTGTATCTTGTGAGGCCACCCACCGTGACAACCCCCTATCAAAAGCTTCAGCAACGCTTCCAAACCTTAGGGAAAGACCTCAATCCATCGGTGCTATCGGATGCACAAACCTACTTAAACGAGTGGCTTCAGGAACATGCTCACATTCTAGAAGCGCGACAGCCTACTGAATTTAACGGGACGCTGATGCAGTGGTTTCACTGGTACCTCCCTGCGGATGGTCGTCATTGGACAACCCTCAAAGAACAGGCCCATGAACTTGCAGCAGCAGGCATTACAGCCCTATGGCTACCCCCTGCCTATAAGGGAACCGGAGGGGGCATGGATGTGGGCTACGGTACCTATGACTTGTTTGACCTGGGTGAATTTGATCAAAAAGGCTCGATCCGTACCAAGTACGGGACGAAAGATGAGTATTTAGCGGCTGTGCAAGCGGCAAAACAAGCTGGCATCAATATTTATGCAGATGTGGTATTCAACCACAAAATGGGCGGCGATGGGGAGGAAGTCTTTGATGCAATTCCGTTTGATTTTGGCGATCGCAACCATCAAATTGGCGACGTACAGCAGATTAAATCCTGGACACAGTTCGACTTTCCAGGCCGAGGCGATCAATACTCCAGTATGAAATGGCGCTGGTGGCATTTTGATTCTGTGGACTATAACAGCAATAATCCGAGCTACAAAGCGGTCTTTCGGATGAAAGATAAAAGCTTTGAAACAAAGGTTGACCTGAGTCAGGGGAACTTTGACTACCTGATGGGCTGTGATCTGGATATGAATCATCCAGAAGTTCGAGGAGAGTTGAAGTATTGGGGAGAATGGATTATTAACACAGCCGGAGTGGATGGATTCCGGTTAGATGCAATTAAACACATCAACGGTGATTTTTTCAATGACTGGTTGGATTACCTAGAAGGAAAGTTCCAGCGTAATCTCTTTACGGTGGGCGAATACTGGTCAGAAAACTTTGGAGCCTTGAGTTGGTATATTGGCAATGCAGGCGGTCGTTTGAGTTTATTTGATGTCCCGCTACACTACAACTTCCATCGTGCAAGTAAAGCAGGCGGCACGTTTGATATGCGCACGATTCTTGACAATACGCTCATGCAAAAGCTGCCGTTATTTGCGGTCACGTTTGTAGACAATCATGATACTCAACCTTTGCAAGCACTAGAATCAGTAGTGGAATCCTGGTTTAAGCCCTTGGCTTACGCGCTGATTTTACTGCGAAGGGAAGGATACCCCAGCATTTTTTATCCTGACTACTACGGTGCGCACTACAAAGATAAGGGCCGAGATGGGAATGAGTATGAAATTTGGCTAGATTCTCACAAAGGTATCTTGGATCAACTGCTTTCTGCTCGCAAGAATTTTGCCTACGGCGCGCAGTACGATTATTTTGACCATCCCGATCTAATCGGTTGGACACGGCTTGGTTCTGAGCAGCACCCTGGTGCAATGGCGGTGATTATGAGTGATGGCCCTGGCGGAAGTAAGTGGATGGAAGTTGGAAAACCGAATGCAGTCTTCCACGATATTACCCAACAGGTTCAAGAGTCCATTCAAACCAATGGGGACGGTTGGGGTGAGTTTCGTTGTAATGGAGGTTCTGTATCTGTATGGATTCAGCAGTAAGAGGCAGGCATGTTCCAAATAGTCGTTGAGTAGGAGCATTGAGAATGCCTCGGCGATATCCACGACTAGATCGCCAATTAACCTACGCTTCCAAAAACGAAAGCGGTCGGCTCATGTTGGCAGCAAAGCCCAAGATACCCTGATCGCGGTGTTCATAGACCAATTCTCCTTGGGCATCAAATAGAAAGGTGCCGCCGCGCTGAGTGAGATAGGTGGCATCGGGCACGTAGGTTTTCCAGTGGGGTAAGACTTCTGCCATGTTTCGCAGTCGCAGGGTGGCTAATTCAAAGGGGCGCTGATAGCCTTTACCCCCCGCAAACCGAAAGAACGATCCCTTCAGAGGCGGCAAGGGTGTTGCCTTCACAGACGCTTCATCTTGGATGAGCTGTGGAGCCGTGCGATCGCCCCGATACCCCCGAAACACTTCAGCAAGGGTGCCAGGACTCCCAATACCTGCACACATGAGCATGAGATTGAGCCATGATGTTTGGGTGGGGGAGAGTCCTGGTAGCTTGAGCGCAAGCCCTGGATAAAGTTGAAGCTGGCGATGGAGTGACGCGGTGGGATCGACAAACAGCCAGTCTTCAGGAAAACCGGTAAAGCTGCAAAATTTTTGACCAGAGGCGCGATCGCCAATCCCAATGGCACGTACCGTTATGTTTTGAGACTGAAGTTGTGCGGACTCCCGCTGAAGCCACCAAGCATATTCGAGGCTATCAAAATCTCCCAATTGGGGCCAAACCAACACCAATAAGCGCGCGGCGGCTTCGCATTCTGTCAAAATCGGTATCGTTTTGCCGTCACTCACCCGCTGACTCTGGGTTTGGCAAAAGATTTTGTAGAGCGTGATGGAAGTCATGTCGTTACGCTTTTGATCAATCAAATTCAACGCTTAATTCCTAGAGTAAAACTCTCTGGAGAGAATGGGTTGGCAACCATTTAGTATAGACGAGAGAAAGCTTGTAACCCAATGACCATCCCATCCGTCATTCTTGACACCAACGTCCTTATTGCATCGGGCTTTAACCACAAGAGTCATTCTGCTCAGATTGTAGAGCAGGTGCGGTGTGGTTTGCTGCGGATGACTTGGGCTGAGCAGACGCGAGAGGAAGCAGAGTGGATCATCAGAAAAATACCGCCGTTATCTTGGACTGCGATCGCCGAGCTATTCCGCCCAGAAGACTGTTATGGCGGCCCACTATTCCCTGAACGGTTTCAGCAGATCCCAGATAAGGCAGATATTAAGTTTGCTGCGCTGTCTGATGCGACAGGCACCCCTCTAATTACGATGGATAAAGGGATTTTGAGCGTTCGCGATACGCTCGATGTGCCAGTTTTGATGCCCTTTGAGTTTTTGTTAGACTGCGATCATTTTGGGAGGGCTAGCGTTGAGCCAACTTGATTTCGTGTCCAATCGGGTTTCAGTTGAACTGAACGATGACCACATTTTCTGTTAGCGCTGAAAAGGTCTGTGCTAACTTTTTGTTTGTGTAGCCGCGTTGGCGTAGCCTGTCCGCAGGACTTATTCAATCGCTGGGGTTATTAAATCCACGATCCTAAGGAGCGATCGCCCCTAGATCGCAATGAATATCACGGGCGTTACATGTCCGATACTCAGAAAGCAACCCTCAAGGTGCCGGGGGTCGTGGAAGATTGACATATCTCGCTAGGATGTGGGCGATCACATTTCTGGAGCATGGCTGTTGATCGCAGTAATAATGACTCACTAGTTTATAGCAAACTCGGTATACTGCCGCATGTAGGCCGACTGAAAGGCCAGAACAATATCTTCTCGGGGAATGCCTAATGCCACTAAATCGTTAGCAACACCATTTTCTGTCCCATCATACTGAATCCATAGCTTCCCATCTTGAATATCGATATGAATTAAGCAACCATAGATACGCTGATGTTTATTCCAGCCAACCGTAAAAAGATGGTAGTGATCGCGCTGTCGGTCAAACGAAACAAAACGTTCGGTTTCGCCAACAATCGGCTTAAACTGACTGTAATGCGTTAAGACCTGCTCAATGTTCTGACGATATTGCTCTAGCTTATCCATTGCAAAATCTCCGCCATCTCTGGATCGAATATCACGAGATTGATTTGATAATCCTCAATGCTAATCTGAGGTAGTTCTTCCCTGAAAAAACTGTTTTATGTCTCTATAGCCACTGCCAAATATAGCAATCGATTTGGCTGTTGTCTGCGAAGAATCGAACGATAGTTGAGAAACTGGCCAACCGCCAAATGGAATTCTGTGATGCTCGAAGCTCCAGCAAAGGTTTTAACCTCAATCGCAATCTCTCGGTTATCCTTTTGTGCGGCAATTAGCTTTTCTGCACCCAGATCTATATAAACTTGTCGTAAGCCAATTTCAAGGGTCAGAGGATCGTGAGTAATAATCCAGCCGTCTTTCTGGAGAGCAACTTTAACTGAATCATGAAATCTATCTTTAGCAGGCATGGCATAGACAAAATACCTGTCCAGTTCTATTTTACGTCATGACCTGGTAGGGAAATCGCCCATAGATCAAAATAAACATCACCGATGCTCAGAAGGCAACGCTCAAAGCATTGGGATCTTTAGATGCTGGGTATAAGCGATTTGTGCACTATCCATCAACGTTTTCTCTCACCCTCTGGCGGAAAGCCCTTAAAGCAGCACTTGAACTCTGCACCAAACTCATTTCAATAAACTGAAAACCGCTTCAACAATTGGGAAATCAGGAAATGTTGGACTTGAAGAGACCTCAATATAGTCTCCTGCTTGCAAAACATTCACTTTTAATTGCCCCTGAGAAAACTGCCATAGTTCAGGTACGCCTAACGCTGAATAAGCGCTCAGTTGGGTTTTGGAGGTGACAACATCAATCATCTACTGTGAGTGGATAGCTACGTTCATCGGTCATGGGTTGCCCTCAAATCGTGAAGGAATATTTACAAATTTAGGGACACATTTAGCCTACAGTGACTTAAGTCTAGCCATCCAAGCGCACTTTAGGGTGTTTCTTTGCGTTGTTTTGAGAGGGACCGTATCGTTCGCGGTAAACTGTCAGTGCAACCCACCCTGAACCCGTTTCAGGATGATTAAGCCCAATTTTGCTATCCTTCGTCAGGTCTATTTCCTATGTCTGACCTCCCCTTTACGCTAGATCAGCTCAGAATTTTAAAGGCGATCGCCGCAGAAGGGAGTTTCAAGCGCGCCGCAGATAGTCTCTACGTCTCTCAGCCCGCTGTGAGTCTTCAGGTGCAAAACCTAGAGCGTCAGCTCGATGTGCCCCTCTTTGACCGAGGCGGACGCCGTGCCCAACTTACCGAAGCAGGGCACTTATTGCTGGAGTATGGCGATCGCATCCTAGCCCTGTGCCAAGAAACCTGTCGCGCCATTGAAGACCTGCAAAACCTCCAGGGCGGAACGTTGATCATTGGAGCCAGTCAAACCACAGGCACCTACCTGATGCCCAAGTTAATTGGCGTGTTTCGCCACACCTATCCAGAAGTCGCAGTTCAGCTCCACGTCCATTCCACCCGACGCACCTGCTGGAGCGTGGTCAACGGACAGGTGGATCTGGCCATTATTGGCGGAGAAGTGCCCCTAGAGCTTCAGTCCTCCTTAGAAATTGCTCCCTACGCGGAAGATGAGCTGGCCCTGGTTTTGCCTGTGTTTCACCCCCTCGCTCAAAAAGATACGGTGCAGCGAGAAGACCTCTATCGTCTAGGATTTATTACTCTAGATGCCCAATCCACCATCCGCAAGGTGATCGACCAGATTTTGGTGCGGGGCAACATTGACCCCCGCCTGCTCAAGGTAGAAATGGAGCTGAACTCCATCGAGGCCATTAAAAATGCAGTGCAGTCCGGCCTGGGTGCCGCGTTTATTTCCGTCTCAGCCATTGAAAAGGAGCTGAAGCTGGGTGCTCTTAAGCGGGTCAACATTGAAAACGTGGTGATTAAGCGCACCCTGTCTCTGATTTTGAACCCCAATCGCTATCGTTCCAAAGCGTCCGAGATTTTTATTAGTAAAATTTTGCCCCAGCTTTCTACGCTAACGGCCAATATTGACTTTCTGAGCACCCTCTCCGAAGAAAATATTCCTGCCCTGCCCCCTATTGAAGTGAGTCCGCTCTAGAAAAGACAAGGTTGCAGCGTCCCGAGATTGAGAGCACGAACGCTGCAATATTTGATAGATTAACGGCTCCAAAAAAGGCTTAACTAGGCACCGGATAAGCCTCCATAGACTCTTGGGTTGGTTCCTCATCATAATTTAAGGACAGGACATCCCCTTTAAGGACGGCCTGAATAAATCCCTTAAACAACGGATGGGGAGAATTGGGCCGAGACAAAAATTCAGGATGGAACTGGGTGGCGATAAAAAACGGATGATCGGGACGCTCAATGATTTCCACCAGCCGTCCATCGGGAGAAGTACCGCTAATGACGTAGCCCGACTCTAAAAATGGGCTGCGATAGGCGTTATTAAACTCATAGCGGTGGCGGTGCCGTTCATAGATCACTTTTTCTCCGTACAGGCTATCCGCTAAGGAGCCTGGCAAAATTTTACAGGGATACAGTCCCAGTCGCATCGTGCCGCCGAGATCTACAATATCCTGCTGCTCTGGTAAAAGATTGATGACGGGATGGGGCGTTTCAGGGTCAAATTCAGCACTGTGGGCCTCTGGGAATCCACCCAGGTTTCGTGCCCAGTCAATCACAGAGCACTGCATGCCTAAGCACAGCCCTAGGAAGGGAATACGATGTTCACGGGCATAGCGAATAGTCTCAATTTTGCCATCTACGCCTCGGACGCCAAAGCCCCCTGGCACAATAATGCCGTGCATGTTGGCTAAAAAGGATTCGGCACCCTTTTCTTCAATATCTTCAGAGTTTACCCAGTGCAGCGTGACCGAAACCCCTGCCGCTAAAGACGCATGGCGGAGCGATTCAACCACGGAAAGGTAAGCATCCGAGAGGCGCACATACTTCCCAACGATCGCAATGTTGGCCTGTTTGCTGGGTTGATGGAGTTGGTCTACTAAGGTTTGCCATTGGCTTAGATCGGGTTGGCGCTCTTCCATATGAAGTTGATTGAGAACCTGTTGAGCTAAGCCCTCCTGTTCTAAAATCAACGGCACTTCGTAGATGCTGCTGGCATCCAAACACGTAATGACAGATTTGACGGGGACGTCACAAAATTCAGACAGTTTTTCTTTGATGCCGGGGTAAAGCGGGCGATCGCAGCGACACACCAGCACATCAGGCTGAATCCCGATGGAGCGCAACTCTTTGACCGAGTGCTGGGTTGGCTTCGTCTTCATTTCTCCCGCTGCTGGAATCCAGGGGATCAGTGTGACGTGCATGTAGAGAATATTCTGCCGTCCCACCGCCTTGCGGAATTGACGAATGGCCTCCAAAAAGGGGAGGGATTCAATATCCCCCACTGTGCCGCCAATCTCGGTGATCAGCACATCGGGGGTGGTGTCCTGGGCCACCCGCAAGATGCGCTCCTTAATCTCGTTGGTGATATGGGGGATCACCTGTACCGTGCCCCCGTTGTAGTCTCCGCGCCGCTCTTTGTTGAGCACGGCTTGATAGATAGAACCTGTAGTCACGCTGTTGAGGCGAGACATGGCGGTATCGGTAAAGCGTTCGTAGTGGCCTAAATCTAGGTCAGTTTCAGCGCCATCATCGGTGACAAACACCTCCCCGTGCTGGAAAGGACTCATGGTACCAGGGTCAACGTTGATGTAGGGGTCTAACTTGAGTACCGAAACCGAAAAGTTCCGAGATTTCAGTAGACGCCCCAAGCTAGAAGCGACGATTCCCTTCCCAATGCTGGAAACCACGCCTCCGGTCACAAATACAAATTTTGTCATAACAGCCTCTGTGGTTTCCCTGACCCATCTCACCCGAACTATTCTGCCACAGCTCAAGCCGATGCAGTGTTTGACCTAACCCAAAAGGTTTGAAACTTTTTGATAGTTGTCTAAACTGCCGGAGTACACCAGCCCTTTTGGAATATCTAGGGTCAAAATCGTGCCATCTCGAATCAATTCCGTGGCGCTTTCAACGCCCACAATAACGGGAATGCCAAGCCTGAGTCCCAACACAGCGGCATGACCATTGCGATCGCCATCTTCAGTAATAATCGCAGACGCCCGCCGAATCGCATCAACGTGGATGGCCTCCGTTCGAGAAGCAATCAAAATTTCCCCAACATGGAAATCTTTGAGGCTATTCGGGCCATTGGCAATGCGCGCCCGACCACTCACAGCTCCGTGCCCGATCCCCACCCCTTGACCCATCACAGCCGTGACCATTTCCACCTTAATCAGATCTGTGGAACCGGAGACATTTTGCAGCGTTCCCGCCGTCATCACCACCAAATCCCCTTCTTTGAGATGACCTTTTTCGATCGCCGTATTGATAGAGGCTTGAAATGTTTGGGTCACAGAGGGAAGGTTCAGCACCAGCAAGGGCTGTACCCCCCATACCATTTGAAGCTGACGGGCAATTTCAACATGGGGCGTGACCGCCAAAATGGGGATATTGGGCCGAAATTTAGAGACATTCCGCGCAGTTGCCCCTGTCTTGGTGAGGCTCAAAATCGCCTTTGCCCCCAACTGCACCGCAATTTGACCCACTGCCGCACTAATCGCATTGGGAATGGAGCGTTCTGATGCCGTTTCGGTCATCCAATCAGGCGTCAGGTGACGTTCTTGGTCAATGCGCTCGGCAATCCGTGCCATCGTTGCTACGGCCTCAACGGGGTAATTCCCCACCGCTGCTTCGTTAGACAACATAACCGCATCGGTGCCGTCCAAAATGGCGTTGGCCACATCCGAGATTTCTGCACGGGTGGGACGGGGGCTGTTGACCATGCTGTCCAGCATTTGGGTCGCCGTAATGACCGGAATACCCAACCGATTGGCGGTAGCAATCAGCCGTTTTTGGAGCATGGGTACATCTTCGGCAGGCAGCTCTACTCCGAGGTCGCCCCGCGCCACCATCACCCCATCACAGAGGCGCAGAATCTCTTCCATCTGCTCGATCGCTTCGTGCTTCTCAATTTTGGCAATCACAGGAATAGATTTACCCGCCGCCGCAATGAGTTCCTTAATTTCAATCACATCTTCAGGATTGCGCACAAAGCTTAGCGCAATCCAATCCACGCCTTGATCTAATCCAAAGACCAAATCGCGACGGTCTTTATCGGTCAGGGCCTTGATGGATAAATACACCCCAGGGAAATTCACCCCCTTGGCATTGGAGAGCGGGCCTCCCACCACTACACGACAGTGCAGTTCACCTTCCTCAGGCTTAACCGCCTCCACCTTCATCTCAACGCGCCCGTCATCGAGCATAATGATGGCACCGTTGGGGACTTCTTCCGCGAGAGGAGGATAGGTCACGGAGCTTATCGTTTGGGTACCAGGAACCTCTCGACTGGTCAGGATAAAGAGATCGCCTTTCTGCAAGGTAATTGGCCCATCAGCAAATTTGCCTAGCCGAATTTTAGGCCCTTGTAAATCCTGCAAAATAGCGACAGGGCGGTTCAGTTCGTAAGACAACTGGCGAATCAGACGGATTGAAGCCCGATGATCTTCATGGGTTCCGTGAGAAAAATTGAGGCGCAGGGTCGTAGCGCCTGCTTCAATCACGGCTCTCAACATTTCAGGAGTGGAAATGGCGGGGCCAACCGTAGCAACAATCTTAGTACGACGAAAGGAATCTGACATGGACAAAGGAGGATCGCTCAAGGGTAAAGCTTTACAATCAAGAGGTGGAAACTTACTTGATGCCTGACTTTAGCTGATTTTGGGTTCAGTCGGCTACCCATCTAACTCCATTTTTTTATATTCCTAGCTCAATCCGCATGAAGCTAACCACGCGAGGGCGTTACAGCCTTAAGGCACTTCTAGACCTTAGTCTTCAGCCCCATTATGGGCCAGCCTCCGTCAACGATATTGCCCTTCGCCAGGCTCTTCCTGCACCCTACCTAGAAAAGCTGCTGATCGAGTTACGCAAGGCGGAGATTGTGCGCGCCATGCGGGGAGCACAAGGGGGGTATCAACTGGCGCGATCGCCGGCTCAGATCTCACTCGGACAAATTTTAGAGGCCATTGGCGAGTGGGATGAGCCTTTTCCCATCATGGCCCAAGAAGCCCGCGCTAACGCTGAAGATTGGGTAGCAGCAGCGGTCTGGAAACGTTTGGGGCAGCACCTTAAAACGGTTCTGCACGGCATTACCCTAGAAGACCTCTATTACGATGCTCGGAGCTGGCAGGCTGCCCAAGGGGCGGAAACCAACTTTACGGTCTAAATTCAGTAGGATCTCATCAAGATTTAGTCAAACCGATGCTGATCGTGGCGCAGTTCTTGCAAACGCAGCAATAGACCAACCGTGACCTGCTTCATAATCCAGTACAGCACTGCCAAAATGAGGGCCGTTGCCAGAATGACGGCAATGGGACGTTTTCCGGTTAAATCATTCAGCGTAGCTAAGAGGACATTATGGGGATCCGTGACCAGATCCCAGCTATTGAGCCGCACAAACCGCCCTAGATAAATCCCAATGGCGCACAAGCTATGGGTTAGCAGCTCCAAGCCAAAAATGTATTGCTTTTTCCCTATACGGCGGAGGTAGGCACTTTGATTGATTAAAGACACCACATAGGCTTCAAAGGCTAGGGCGATCGCCCCCACATGAAGGGGAATATAAAACAGCGTAATGACCCACACAGAAGGGGTTGCCCACGTCGCCTGGATCAAGTGAATGACATCCGTGAGGACATAGGGTGCATTGGGCAAAAATGCACCATAAACAACCAGTAAAATCCACCACAATAGGGATCTAGGCTGTCTAGAGGAATTGGATTGGATCGGAGACTTTTTTGATGATGTTATGCCCAGAGCTTTTGACACAGCAGACTTGCGAAATAAAATCAAGCTAAGAACAAGTGGAATAAATGCTAAAAATAGATTCCAAGCAATCCAGCCATTGTAACGGTAGAGGTACTGAAAGCCTTTGGCTAAGATATCTTCCATATTGAAGGGCGGCCCAACCAAGCTTTTGAATACCAGTTTAAATGCCAAATTAAATGCCAGAAGTTGGCTAAAAAGTTAGATATCCTGAGGAGAAATAGAGCAGTAGGCTAAATGCTGTTGATTAACTAACTCATTAAAGCCTCCAATAATGGTAGAGCATTGTCGAATATAGTGCTTAACCCATGTTTTAAAGTCGTCAGCTTCTTTGTCGATCAGCACATCCGTGAGGGGACGATTGACCTGAAATTGATGGTTTTCTTGAAATGTAAAACCATTGTGCTTCAGGGATGCAGGACAAGTCACCATACAATAATCACTGGCAATCTTGGGTCCGAGATACCGTTCACCACATTTGACCAAATCCTTCATAATTTCGACACTTTTGCCAATGGTTAATGCTTTCTGATTCTCGTTTTCATTGGCAGTTACCATATCAGACTTTGATGCAGTGTCTAACGTGGTTGGATTAGAAAACCCTAAAACCATCAAGAGCTGTTTTTCAACATTCGTGAGCTGTTCTGGATGTTGTCCATCTGTAAACAACTTTTGATAAGCACGGGCAAGTATTTCTAGATTATTTAAGCGCTGTAGCCGTTCTGCAGGATTTGTTACTAGATGGTTAAGAATTAATTCGGGTTCTTGTAGCATTGCTTCGGAAAGTGAAGCATGCTCCATTTGCTTTAATAACGACGCTTTTTGCGACTGAAGCAGTCGTCGCACGTAATAGCCCGCCATTGGAGAAAGTGTATTGGACAAACCCATATTCAATCAACGCTAAGTAAAAGTTCTACGGTTGTTAGGAGAACGATTGATGGCATCCGTAACATGATCGAATGGCCGGCTTATACTTCTGACGTAGCAGCCTATCATAATCCAAATTTAAAGATGATTATCAACCAAAAGGCATTCATATTTTAGTAAGCCCAATCTACGTTGCAACTCCATCATGAAGCATAAAAAGAAAAAAGCACACTCATCATTTGTCCAAAATCAGTATAAATACTGAGTGAATCAGTGATTCATTTGCCCATGTAGCGGGGCATATTGAGACTAAGAGAGCTGGGAACGTCCACGGCTGACCATCCATCATCACCACTCAAATTATGGCAAATGACCATGTCTCGGGGGGCCTTCCATTATGATTTTAACCACATCTGAACCCTCTAGCCCGTTGCTCGACTATTCTCAAAAAGTTGATCACCTGCTAAAGAAGAAATACCCACAGCGCCACCACCACTACCGCTTTAGCGATTTCTTTTCTTTTAATGCTGAAGCGGGCAGCGTTGTTGACTGGAATGACTCTCGCAATATTTTTGCAGGAGAAGACTTTATTGTGGCTCTGATTGAAGGGCTAGAAGAAGAAGTCGGCAGCGCCTCTTCCGTTGTGATGTACAGCATGGGACGGCATTGGGGACAGCGAGATGCCGAAGCATTTAAGGTTTGGTTCTTGAAAGAGTTTGGCTTTGACGTTAAGCAATCTAGCCTCTCTTTTATTCTTGAAACCTGGTGGTGGCCGTTTGCCAGTCAAGGTTGGGGCAACTGGGAGGTTGACCTCAATGAACAAAAAAATGGATTTATGTTCATCAACGTGTTTGACTCGGCAGTGGCTCGCACCCTTGGGGATGTGGGTAAACCTGTTTGTCACATCTATGCAGGTTTATTTTCTGGCTTCTTTAGCGGATTGATTCAGAAAGATCTCAACTGCATTGAAATTCAGTGCTATGCCATGGGCGAGACCTATTGTAAGTTTCTCCTGGGCAAGCAGGATCGCATTGATTCTGCAACCTTCTGGCAGACTGAGGGCGCAACGGCCCGTGACATTGAGAAGCGTCTTCAGCACGGAGAGTACCTGGGATGATGGCGGCTAACTGGCCCATGCAGACGGTTGGAGCGTTTTTGGGTGCAGTGCCCTGGCAGGGTAGCAACAGTATCCTGTCACTGGGCGCTCCCGTCCCAGCAGCAAAATCGGTTGACTGGCGATCGCAGAGTGTGCGAGCGTTTTTCTCTGACATCGTCTGGGATGGTCAACGCTTTCCAACTCAGACTGCTTCTGAAGCATCCCAGCCACTCTCTTATTTACTTCCAGTTCAATTATTTTTCGGCTGTTTTGTTTGGCAAGAGCGCCCTGATATTGGTGTGGTTCCAAAGTTCAGCACTCATTCCACCAAGGTTCCCGAATTGAGCCTTGATGATCTATCAGATTTGTTTTAGGACGAAGCAACGGTAATGGACACAGCACTACAATCATTAATTTACGCTGCCGACGATCACTATCTCAGTGATGCTGACCTGGATCGATTTAATAAAGACGTTGCATCTTTGGGCCAACGCCTGGAAGCCTATGAGTACATTCGTGAACGTGAACTCTCTATCCTCCAGCCCGCTGTAGACTATCTCACCGAAGAGTTTTTGAAATCAGACACCAAGCTGATAGAACGAGCGGTCACACACTGGCTCTCTATTTTACGGTATGCCTCTATGGCAATGTTGCTCAATAACTCAGAATATCTGAGTGGCCGCCTTTTGGAGTGGCTGCCAGAACTGGTAGATGTGTACCAGATCCGTGATATTGAACTAGCACTCTATCGATTGATTCTGGTTCAGCTCAAAAGCAGTCTATCGCCTGAACAGTTGGCGCTGATCAAACCTTATCTCGAAGAAGCTTACACCATACTTCTTAAAACAAAACCTGCACTTCAAACCACCACATAGTCCTGCTGGGTAAATCCTACGAGGAAGTATTTTTATCATGATTTCTGTCAAAGAGTTAGTTAGAGAATCCCATCTCCCCAGCAATTACTTTTCGCCTGATGTTTACCTTCAGGGTGATCTAGAAGCAGGTTTGATTGAGAACCGCAAAGGTGCCCGTCTTTTAGCACTCCCAGAGCCATTTTTGCGCGCCATCTACGAAGGCTTGGCAGAAGAAGTAGGCTCAGCCTCAGAAGCAGTGCTGTATAAGTGCGGAGCCTGGTGGGGGAAAACCTTTTATCGTCGTTTTGCCGAAGAAGTGAGCCAGCACTATAAGCAGCCTCTTGCAGAGGTCGAAATGATTGAATTTTTACAGTGCTTTAAGCAAAGCTGGAAAACACACGGCTGGGGAAAAGTTGATATCGACTTTAGCTTTTATCAGCAGGGATTTATTGTTGTTCAGATCTGGAATTCTGCCTTTGCGACCAGTAGCCCTGCAATTGGTAAGCCAAAATGCTTTGTGGAAGCAGGTCTACTCAGCTCCTTCTTTAGCGGTCTGACCGGCCAAAAACTGCACTGTATTCAAACCACCTGCGAATCTATGGGCGCGACCGCTAACCATTTTGTCTTGGGTCTGCCAGAGCGCGTAATACGGGCTGAAGCTTGGCTTCAAGAAAATCATGACCACGCCACCATTATGGATCGGCTGTGCCAAGGTCAGATGAATCGCTACGTTAGCCCTTAGAGCCATTGCTTGTGGACTGATTAATGTAAATGCAAGAGACCTGAGTCGTGGCTAAAACTGTCAAAATTAACTCGATTAACGAAGAAATGGCCGTTGAGACCAATGATAGCCTTCTATCATTACTCATTAAAAAAGACCTCAAAGTTTCCCAAGAGTGCGGCGGACGAGGCATGTGTGCAACCTGCCACATCTTCGTCACAGAGGGCATGGAACATCTGTCTCCCATGAGCCGCCGAGAGCAGCGCACCCTCGAAGTCATTACAACTTGCAGCATCAACTCTCGGCTCGCCTGTCAATCCCGCGTTGTCGGGAATGGCGTTGTCGTTGAGCTTCCTGCTGGGATGTATGTCAGCGAAGTCGAGGATATTGAGTCTTTGATTGGTCAACGGGCCACGCAAGATATTTTGCATCCGCTGTACGGGACTGTTTTGGTTGAAACAGGCAAACTGATTACGCGCTCAATGATTAGTCAGCTCAAAGATACCCAGGGAGAGGTATCGAAAGCACTCTCTCTGACAGATGCCTAGTTGTAACCACATTTAAGACTTTTCTATCGTTTTTAACTTAGAGACTTTTAACTTAGAGACTATGTTGACTCAACTTTCCCGACTCGCCCTTGAATCTGATGGACGTTACGCCTCTGTCGAAGAACTTCAGTTTTTGAAGGACTATATCCAAACTGCTCCTCAACGGTCTCAAGCCTATAAGACGATTAGAGATCAGGAAGCATTTTTGCTCGATGAACTTTACAATCAGGTCAAGACAACGGATGGAGGCTCCCTATTTAAGGGAACTCAGGACGTCTCTAACTTTTTTAAGCGGGATCAAAAGCATATTTTGAGGGTTGCATCGGCCTCCATGTTGTTTAATGACCTAGACTTTTTGCGAGAAGGTCTCTTGCTCTGGCATCGCACGATTGTTAAGGCGTTTGGGGTTGAGCGGCCTGCTCAAGTGGCATGCCAGGTGTGGCCGAGCGTCATGGGCAAATATTTGTCAACGGATGAATTTGCATTTATGTCACCCTTGGTTGGATTAGTCCGAGCCATTCTTGGGTAATTGGATCTGTTCTGTGGACAACCTGTCCAATTCTTTATTTTTGATTTAGTTGGTCGAGCTGTACTGAGGTTATCGAGAAATGGTTATGTCTGATCAAGGTGTAGAAAACAATAAGGCCCAGATGAATTGGCTGAGTTGGTTAGAGGGAGGCGCGATCGCAGGGGCTATAGGAGGCGCGATCGCGACTGGACAAAGCACCATTATGCTTACGGCGCTGCCGCTTTCTCTGGCTGCTGCTCTCAATGTTGCTCAGCGTCAGCGGATGCAATCTACGGCTCTCCAGTCCTTAGAACGTCATGAGCAAAGTTTGTATGAGATCAAGCAAACGGCTGAAGCCCTTGAGGGGACTGACCGCATTCTCATGATCCAACTCAATGCCGCCAACAACAAAATTGAAGAATTCTCAGATCCTCTGATCAAGCTTCAGGCACAGATTGATGGGTTGCAAAGTGAATCGGCAGTGATGGCTCAAAAGCAGTCTGAGCTAATGGAAAGTACGTTGGAAGAAAGCTACTATCGCCGTGGCCTTGAGCTAGAAAAACGTGGGGAATACAAAGATGCGATCGCCGCCTACGCAGAAGCCCTTCGCGTCAACCCTAGCTACCCCGAAGCCTATATGCAGTTAGGGTCCGTTCTTGCCCATGCAGGACAGAAGCAACAGGCCATTGCCCACTTACGAACCGCCACCAAACTTTTCTTTGATAATGGCGATTTGGACAACTATCACACTGCCCGCGAACTTAGCGAAACCATTCATTCTGGTGAAATAAGCGCTGAAACAGCGGTAAAAGTAAAGCAACCCGACCCATCTTCAGAGGCTAACAAACGACTCGCTGTCGATGAGCTGTTTGTATAGCCATTCCAGCCATCACAGCCCATTCACTCTGTCTAATATTCTCAACAAAAAACGCCTGTATGAATAATCTGAGGTGAATGATGGGCATCTTAAGCGTGTCAACGTGCGTTATCTTGACTTAGCGCCCGTTGATGCGCTTCATAATTTAAGATGCCCTCCAAACCTTTGCCTGTACCATGAAGCACTCGCGTTACCACATTCTGGGAGAAGTTGGGCAGGGTCAATTTGGCAAGGTTTTTTGTGGATGCGATCGCACTACGGGTCAGCTTTTTGCCCTTAAGAGCCTAGATCATCGTCGATTTCCAACCCACAGCTTTTTAAAAGAACTCGCCATTTTGGTGCAGCTTAACCATCCTAATATTGTTAGTTTTCATGGGGTTGAGTACCAGAAAGCCGGACGCTATATTGTTATGGACTACTGCCAGGGCGGTACTCTACGGCAACTCCTTGAGTCTAAAACCGAGCTGTCTTTGGTGCAAAAATTAGGTTTGGTTCAGGATACACTGCGGGGGCTTGAACACATCCACGAGCATCGCATCATCCACTGCGATCTAAAGCCAGATAACATTCTGCTCGACGTGAGCGATTATGGCTGGACGGCCAAAATTGCAGACTTTGGGATTGCTCGTTTTCTGGGTCCTACTGGTGCACGAGCAGAGAATACTGGAGATACGGGATCACCTGCTTACATGGCTCCTGAACGATTTTATGGTCGTTTTTCTGTAGAGTCAGATTTGTACGCTGTAGGGATCCTGCTCTACGAGCTAGTGTCGGGGCATCGGCCTTTTTCAGGGATGCCCCTGGATGTGATGAAGGCCCATCTGAATCAACCGTTACGGATCCCAAAGTTAATTCCAACGCTGCTGAAGGTGGTTATCCGCAAGGCCCTTCAGAAGCTTCCGCAGCATCGCTATAGCTCAGCTTCAGAAATGAGACTGATGCTTGAGATCGTGATGAAAAGTCTTCAGCATGCTCCCCCGCAGTCTGTTCTCCAGCCCTTAGCAACTGCTGCCCAACGGCCTGAACCCATCTCCTCACTGAAGAATCGTTGTCATACTGTGGGCCCCCAAGGTTTAATCAGAACCCTAACCATCAATCCTCAGGATCTAAAGTCTTATCTTACATTTGATCAGGTGATTCATCGCCTCTGGTGGCAACCCCAAGGTTGTATGATTGCGACCCGTGCAGCAGAAGGTTTTGCCCTTTGGTTAAACACCAAGGATGCACTGCAATCCCTGGGAACGCTTCCCAGGCCACCGCTATTTTTGAGTGAATCACTGAGTGGTTGCGTTGATGTAGACCCACAAAGCCGTTGGGTTGCAAGCACAACCCAGGCGAGTCAGTTACAAATTTCTAGGCTTTCTCCGCTTCGCCCTGTGAAGTCCATTGCCTTGGATTCCATCCCAGAGCAGATTTGGATTACCAGTAACCGTCATGTACTGGTTGCACATCAACCCACGGTCAGTGCTGAAGCCTCTGCTCATTCCCTCCAGCGGCTACAGTTGTTCAATCGGCGAGGTCAATCCTATTGGAGCTATGAATTGGAAGGGGTGATCACCGCAGCCACCCTAACCCGAACCCATTCAGGTCAACTGTTCGCCATCACCAAGGGCAAAGAAGCATCGGGGTTATTGATCAACTTATCGCCCCTCAACATTAAGCGGATTTCCCTTGATGTTTGTGCAGACTGGGTTTGTGCCGCTGATTGGGGTTTTATTTTGGGCGATCGCCTGGGCAGTATCACCTGCCTCAATCGACGGGGAAGAACCGTGGCCCAGGCAAAACTTCCCCTTTTAAGCGGGCAAACCATCAGTGCCACTACATTTTTAGAACCTGCCACGTTGTTAATGGCAGTCCAAGAGCAGGAACAAGCCACCGTAATGATTCTAGATTTAAGTCTGCACCTACCCAGAAGCCTGTTAACGCTCTAGGCCACCTGCAAAATCTGAGCTGCAACCGCTAGACTTTCCTGAAACAAAATATCTTGGCCCCAGCGCTGAAGCTGCTGACTCATCAACATTTCAGAACTGCGCTCCATCAACGGTGAGACATGCTGCACTCGACAAGATTGGGCACCACCGCCCGCTTCCATTCGCATACAGCCCATTGTTTCAGAACAAATCACAGTGCAGCAGTCGGCCTCTAGATTAGTGGAGGTGAGCTTGAGATCGATCAAATCCCCAATCACCTCTCCAGTATTAGCCACGGGAATGGCGGCAAGTTCCGCCTCAATCATGCGTTGATCGTCATTGGTAAACTGAATCTTTCGCAAATCGTAGTCACCACCTACATGGGTGCTAGAGACAAATCGCCAGTTCAGACGACTGGCAAGCCAGCCCAGATATAAAAATGCCTGGGCTGCATTCCCCGCTTCGTAATCTAAAACAAACCGATCCACCTCGCTTAACGCGGCTCGCCGTGAGGGGGGGTCAAAGGCTTCTGCCGTCAGTTCTTGCCAAGCAGAGAGGCGTCGCCAGTTGAGATCTGCGACGTTGATGCCCTTCTGATGCAGGCTCTGAATTGTTACCAAGGCGGTGGTGGCTTCATCAAAAGTGCTGGAGTCTACAATCACCAAGTTGCTGAAGGAGGCTAATTTGCGAAACAGTTCTTGCTGTAGGTCTGGGACTGCTTTCCACCATAAAAACTTAGGCAGATCAACAATTAGAAGTGATTGAATAAAACCACTGGCTTCAGCCAACTCTTCATAGGTGCCCTTAAGGGCAATGTACTCACAGCAAATCAAGCTGCCGCTGCTTTGTTTTTGGACTGGACAATAGGCCGAAACCTGGGCCGTGATTCCCCCCGTCGATTCTGGGATAGGACACAGGGTAATAATGCGACAGGGATTTTGACTCGCCACATCATCGGCAACACCTGCGCTCCCGGCATCCAGTGTGTAGGAGGCTTGGGGGAGAGGAGATTGGTCTTGCTGCGATCGCCTTGTGTTCAACTGCTCTCGAAGCGTCACCAGCAATTCTGGCGAAGAACGCCCATTCATCAAGAGTCCTAAGTGATTCTGAGCAACCTGAATCGCAGCCTTTGTCCGTGGCCCATCAATGCCATCAATAGGGCCTTTGTAATACCCCAGTTCACCCAGGAGTTGCTGCGTTTCAGAAGGTTCATACACAATCAGACTAAAGGTTCTAGCCCGCGTTGCACCCACTAGAGTACCGTCATCTCCTGCGGAGGGTTCGCTTGTCCAAATCTTATTAAGTACCTCATTAACCTCTTCAAGAGAGACATTTTGAGGAGTTTTCAGCGCGATTAGGGGGGCAGGAGAAGTTATCATAACGCCTAGGTTTTTATGCTTCTAAGTGGATAAAAATAAATGAAAACGACCCACCATTTTGTAGGAACGCAAGGTCTTACACCCCTACTACCTTTAATTCTAAAGTCTGCGCCAACGACGACCATCGCGATTTAACAACTGCTCCGCTGCCTCTGGTTCCCAGGTGCCCGCTTCATGGGTGGGCATATCCGCAGGGTTGGTGGGGGATTCCCATACGGTAAGTGCAGGCGTAACAATCCGCCAAGCTGCCTCCACTTCATCGGCACGGGTAAACAGGGTTTGATCCCCCATCATGCAGTCTAAAAGCAGACGCTCGTAGGCTTCGGCGCTGGTTGCCCCAAAGGCTGCACCATAGCCAAAATCCATATCAACCGATCGCGTGCGCAGATCCGGCCCTGGCATTTTGACCTCAAAACGCATCTCAATCCCCTCATTGGGCTGAATCCGCAGGGTGAGGACATTGGGATTAACCTGCTGCGCTGCCGACTGAAAAATCAGGAACGGGACGTCGCGAAAGTGAATCGAGATTTCGCTTACTTTTTTTGGCAGGCGCTTGCCTGTACGCAGATAAAACGGCACCCCTTGCCAACGCCAGTTGTCAACCACTAGCTTCATCGCCACAAAGGTGGGGGTATTAGAACTAGGATCAACCCCCGGTTCCTCTCGATAGCCCTCCACGGGCTTACCCTTCATCCAGCCCTTGGTGTACTGACCGCGCACGGCGGAGTATTCCAAGTTGTTAATGTCGGCAAGACGCATGGCCTGCAACACTTTCACCTTTTCATTACGGATGCTGTCGGCATCTAGGGCGTTGGGAGGTTCCATTGCCGTCAGGCATAAAAGCTGCAAAATGTGGTTTTGCACCATGTCCCGCAGGGCACCCGCACTTTCGTAATAGCCAGCGCGATCTTCTACCCCAACGGTTTCTGCCACCGTGATCTGGACGTGATCTACAAACTGCCGATTCCAGAGGGGTTCAAAGATGGCATTGGCAAACCGGAACACCAATAGGTTTTGAACCGTTTCTTTGCCCAAATAGTGGTCAATCCGGTACACCTGATTTTCGCGGCAGACCTTTTGCACCACCTTATTGAGTGCCTGGGCTGACTGGAGATCTCGCCCAAAGGGTTTTTCAATCACCAGTCGGGTTTTCTCCCGATCCTTGAGCATGCCTGCGTTGCCCAACTGCTGGATGGCTTCTGAGAAAAACTTAGGCGATACGGACAGATAAAACACCCGATTGCCAAAGGTTCCGCGCCGTCCATCTAACTCGCTCAAAAAGAGATTGAGTTTCTCGTAAAACGCAGGGTCATCCATATCGCCAGGGCAATAGAACAAGCCCTCGGCAAAGTTATTCCAGGCATCTTCGGCTTTAATGCCGTCGGAAAATTCTTCTACGCCCTGTTTGAGATGTTCTCGAAAGAACTCGTGGCTCCATTCCCGTCGTGCCACACCAACAATGGTTAGTTCGCTAGGAAGACGACGGGCCTGCATGAGATGGTAAATCGCCGGAACCAACTTTCGCTGGGTGAGGTCGCCGGAGGCCCCAAAGATGACCAGAATTTGCGGTTCGGGAATGCGTTCTTGCTGAAGACCAACGCGCAGCGGATTTTCGAGAAACGTAGTTGCCATAGAGTTTTATAGTTTTATACCGTTGCCAGTCGTTGAACCTTGTCTTCGAGGGATTTGAGCAGCGACTCAAAGGGCTGCACAAATTTCAAAATGCCGTCTTCAAGAAGTTCAGCCATCACCTGATCAAGGTTGATATAAATATCGGGATCGCTGAGGGACGCGATAACTTGACGGGCTTCGTCAACGTTCGTTGCGACGCGATTGTCTACGTCACAGTGGTCGGCGCAGGCTTTGATGGTGCTGGGGGGCAGCGTGTTGACGGTGTCTGGCCCAATCAGCTCATCCACGTACATCACATCGCTATAGTTAGGATTTTTGGTTCCTGTGCTGGCCCACAACAGCCGCTGTACCCGCGCACCTTTAGCAGAGAGTGCTTTCCAGCGATCGCTCTGGATAATCTTCAGATACTTCTGGTAGGCGATTTTGGCATTGGCGATCGCCACTTTACCTTCAATGGACTTGAGCCGCTGGGTGAGTTCAGCATTTTCCCCCACTTCCGCGACCCGAGCCTCAATTAAATCATCAATCTTGCTATCAATTCGGCTGAGGAAAAAGCTTGCCACCGATGAGATATTGCCGATGTCTTTGCCTTCAGCCACCCGCTTTTCTAAGCCACGAATATAGGCCCAAGCCGTATCAATATAGCTTTGCACTGAAAACAGCAGGGTTACATTGACGCTGATCCCTTCGGCAATCACTGCTTCTACTGCTGGAAGCCCCATTTCTGTTCCGGGGATCTTAATCATCACGTTAGGACGGTCAATCACCTTGTGGTAGCGTTTTGCCTCTGTGATGGTGCTTTGGGTGTCATCAGAAATGGTGGGAGGCACCTCAATACTGATGTAGCCATCCAGCCCTTCTGTTTGGTCGTAGATAGGCCGGAAAATATCGCAGGCGTTGCGCACATCGTCAAAGGTCAGTGACTCATAGATTTCTAGCACTGACTTTTTGGCGCTGATGCCTGCTTCGATGTCGGCGTCGTAGATCGCATTTCCGGCGATCGCCTTTTCAAAAATAGCTGGATTGGAGGTTACACCCCGCACCCCTTGGTTTTCAATCCAGTCAATAAGTTCCCCCGACTGGATAATGTCACGGCTGAGGTTATCCATCCAGATACTTTGACCAAAGTCTTTGATTTCGAGTACGTGGTTTACAGCAGCAGTCATTGTAATTCTCCAATACAAGTAATCATCAAATCTTTAAGACAACGCCTGGAGCTTGTCCTGAGCAAGCTTCGCTTTCTCCTCAATAAAAGATTCTACTAAGGCAACGTCTTCCTTGCTGCCAATAATCAGAGGTGTGCGCTGGTGCAGAACACTTGGCACCTCATCTAACAGGGGCTGCATACCCGTACTGGCGGCACCACCCGCTTGCTCTATCAAAAATGCAAGGGGCGCGGACTCATAAAGCAGACGGAGCTTACCCGCTGGGTCTTTGAGGGTTCCAGGATATAGAAACACACCGCCCTGAAATAAAATTCGGTGAATATCACCCACTAGCGCCCCACTATAGCGCGCAGTATAGCCCTCGTGTCGATGCACATAGCGAATGAAATCCCGAATGGCTTCGTCACATTGCCAGAAATTCCCCTCATTGACGCTGTAAATAGGGCCATGATTGGGGATTCTAATATTTTCACTGGAGAGAATAAATTCACCCAGGCTGGGATCAAGGGTAAAGGCATGAACGCCTTTACCAATGGAATACACCAGCATCGTACTAGGGCCGTACAAAATATAACCCGCTGCGAGCTGATGGCGACCGTTATGAAGCAAATTTGCCCCATTTTGTTCGGGATCATCGCCAATTTGCTGCCGGATGGAGAAAATGGAGCCGACGTTCAGGTTGATGTCTACGTTAGAAGATCCATCGATGGGATCATAGAGCAGGCTATAGCGACCAATGGGGCAATTTTCTGGAATGTAGTAAGGCTTCTCCATTTCTTCGGAGGCCATCTGACACACGAGACCACTTTGCTTAAAGACCGCAATAAAGACTTCATTGGCAAACAAGTCCATCTTTTTGACGGCTTCACCCTGGACGTTGATCTCGCCTGTAAACCCAAGGGCACCTTCCATGAGACCTGCACGGCTGAGCCGACGGGCAATAATTTTGCCAGCTAGGGCTATACGGCTCATGATGGCGCTTAAATCCTGTGCCTCGGGACCAAAGCTTTGAAGCTGCTGCAAAACATGGCGCGACAGCGTGGTGCAGTCTCGATCCAGTGCGTAGTCGTAAGACAGTTCCATCGGGGCTATATCTAGATTCGCCATTTTCCTTTTTTCCCTTTTTCAGGGTAACGGATAGAACAGTCTGCCGCAGTGTTGAGCGTTACTGCTCATCTATATATTAGAAATCTGATCTGAGAACGAACTGAGGCTTGGCTGAAATTACAGAAAAGCTTTAGGTTTTGTAATACTTAACCCTACACCACGAAGGAAAAGGGAGGATGTGGTGGCATCCTCCCTTTTGGCATTTATTCCTTGCTTGCAAGCTTTAGCGCGGGCTAGACGTTGGCTGCTTCTTTGACCAATTTTTCCCAGCCTAGATCTTTAAGGCTGTTGTTGCGACGCAAAGGTCGTGTGACTAGCTCCAAAATATCGCGGGTATTGGTAAAGCCGTGGATCTGAGCAAAGGTGAACTCAACCGACCACTTGGTCGTGATCCCCCGTGCTTCGAGAGGGTTGGCATGGGCCATCCCAGTAATCACAAGGTCAGGTCGCAGGTCATTGATGCGCTGAAGCTGGTTGTAGTTGTCAGGTTTTTCGACAATCTTGGGTAAGGGCACGCCCATTTCTTCACAGGTCTTCTCTAGCAAGGTCAGTTCTGCACCCTGATAGCGTTTATCCATGTAGGGGATGCCGACTTCTTGCACGGTCATGCCGCAGCGTACTAAGAACCGCGCCATCGAGACTTCGAGTAGGTTGTCGCCCATAAAGAAGACGGACTTGCCGCGAATGAGCTGAAGGTATTCTTCAACGCTTTCCCAAATCTGGGCTTCACGTTCAGCGAGTCCTTGAGGCTCAATTTCCAAAACGGAACAGATTTTTTCAATCCAAGCGCGGGTTCCGTCTGGCCCAATGGGAAACGGTGAGCCAATCAGTTTGCACTTACGGCGACGCATGAGGGTGGTCGCGGTACGGCTCAGGAAGGGATTGATCCCGCTGACGTAATAGCCTTCTTCTACGACGGGCAGTTCCGTAAACCGTTTGGCGGGAAGCCAGCCACTGACTTTGATCCCCTGTTTTTTAAGCTCTAGGGTGAGCTGTGTAACAACGGGATCGGGCAAGGAACCAAACAAAACCAATGGGGTGTGGTTGCGATATTCAGATTCATCGGCAGCGACTTCTTCTTTCTTTTTGCCGAAGTTCATTAGTGAGGCGATCGCATTCCGTTCCTTCTTCTCTGCTTCAAGCACAGGCGCTTTCTCTGGGCAACGATGGGCCATTGCAGCCAACACCGTGTCTTCGCCCTGGGTGAAAGCGTAGTCTAGACCGTTGGCGCGAGCCACCACAATGGGGATGCCAATTTCAGCTTCTAGACGAGGGGCTAGACCTTCGAGGTCAGTTTTAATAATTTCAGTGGTGCAGGTGCCAATCCAGACAATGACGCTGGGGTTGCGGTCCTTCTTAATTTGGAGGCACAACCGCTTCAGTTCTTCGTAGTCATTGAGCTTTGCGGAAATATCGCCTTCTTCCAGCTCCGCCATTGCGTAGCGCGGTTCTGCGAAGATCATCACGCCCATCGCGTTTTGGAGGAAGTAGCCGCAGGTCTTGGTGCCAATCACTAAGAAAAAGCTATCTTCAATTTTTTGGTATAGCCATGCAACACAGCTAATGGGGCAAAAGGTATGGTAGTTGCCCGTTTCACATTCAAACTGCAACCCTTGGGGCTGCGCTTCTGCAAGCGTCATAGTAATGGGGGTTCCTTATATTTTTTGAGTCGGGGTTGTTTTAAACCGAAAGACTTAATTAATCCAGCAGGAACTTAGCAACTGTGGATATTGCTCCAACTCCCCTCTCCCTATGGGAGAGGGGCTGGGGG
>JANLSD010000192.1:0-73473 GCA_031362245.1 Acaryochloridaceae cyanobacterium OTE_25_metabat_464
ATTTAGTTGCCATAGTTTAGTATTCTCCTCGCCCTACCCTACAGAAAGTATATGAGCATGGAAGAATGCCCAGGTGGTCGCAATACCTCCAAGAAGGTAGTGAGCAACCCCAACCGCACGGCCTTGAATAATACTCAAAGCACGAGGTTGAATTGCAGGAGCAAGCTTTAGCTTGTTGTGTGCCCAAACAATAGACTCAATCAACTCTTGCCAGTAGCCACGGCCACTGAACAGGAACATGAGGCTAAAGGCCCACACAAAGTGAGCACCCAAGAACATCAAACCGTAGGCCGACAGTGCCGAACCGTAGGAGTTAATGACCTGAGAGGCTTGTGCCCAGAGGAAGTCTCTCAACCAGCCGTTAATGGTAATGGCGCTTTGAGCGAAATTACCGCCAGTGATGTGAGAAACCGAACCATCTGCACCGACCGTACCCCATACATCAGACTGCATCTTCCAGCTAAAGTGGAAAATCACAATCGACAGGGAGTTATACATCCAGAACAGACCCAAGAAGACGTGATCCCAACCAGAAACCTGGCAGGTGCCGCCCCGTCCGGGACCATCGCAAGGGAAGCGGAAGCCCAAGCTAGCTTTGTCTGGAACCAGACGAGAACTACGAGCAAACAGAACGCCCTTAAGCAGAATGAGTACCGTTACGTGAATCGTAAAGGCGTGAATATGGTGAACCATAAAGTCCGCCGTACCCAACGCAATGGGCATCATTGCAACTTTGCCGCCAATGGCAACAATCCCACCACCAAAGGCATGGCTTACAGTCGCCAAAGCATTGGGGGCCGTTGTACCTGGCGCTACGGTGTGGAGATTTTGAATCCACTGAGCAAACACAGGCTGAAGTTGAATGCCCGTATCTGAGAACATGTCTTGGGGACGACCCAAGGCACGCATGGTGTCGTTATGGATATAAAGACCAAAGCTATGGAAGCCAAGGAAAATACAGACCCAATTGAGATGAGAAATAATCGCATCGCGATGGCGAAGCATTCGATCTAGGAGGTTATTTTGATTGGTGGCTGGATCGTAATCCCGCACCATGAAAATAGCTCCGTGAGCAGCGCCGCCGACGATACAGAAGCCACCAATCCACATATGGTGCGTAAACAACCCGATTTGAGTGGGGTAGTCGGTCGCAAGATAAGGATAGGGAGGCATCGAATACATATGCTGAGCCACAATAATGCTCAGGGAACCCACCATCGCCAAGTTAATGGCGAGTTGGGCATGCCAAGAAGTCGTTAGAACTTCGTATAAGCCTTTGTGACCTTCACCCGTAAAGGGTCCCTTATGTGCTTCTAAAATTTCTTTCATGCTGTGACCGATACCCCAGTTGGTGCGGTACATGTGGCCAGCAACAATGAAAAGAACGGCTAATGCCAAATGGTGGTGCGCTGTATCAGACAGCCAGAGACCACCCGTAACAGGGTTTAAGCCACCCTTGAAGGTCAAGAAGTCTGCGTAAGCACCCCAATTAAGGGTAAAGAAAGGGGTTAGTCCTTGAGCAAAGCTCGGATAAAGCTCTGCCATAAAAGCCTTGTCAAACAAGAACTCATGGGGCAGAGGAATATCCTGGGGAGCTACGCCAGAATCTAAAAGTTTATTAATGGGCAAAGAAACGTGGATCTGATGACCAGCCCAGCCTAAGCAGCCGAGACCCAACAAAACGCTCAAGTGATGATTCATCATCGACTCAACGTTTTGGAACCACTCCAGCTTAGGAGCGCGGACATGGTAATGGAACCAGCCAGCAAACAGCATCAGAGCAGCCATGACTAAGCCACCGATGGCTGTGCAGTAAAGCTGATAAGAGTTTGTAATACCGGAAGCACGCCAAAGCTGGAACAAACCAGATGTGATTTGAATGCCGTGGAAGCCACCGCCGACGTCTGCATTTAAAATGCCTTGACCGACGATGGGCCAGACCACTTGGGCACTGGGCTTAATCGCGGTGGGATTTCCCATCCAGGCTTCATAATTTGAAAATCTAGCACCGTGGAAATACATCCCGCTCAGCCAGACGAACACAACGGCAAGGTGACCGAAGTGAGCACTGAAGATTTTGCGTGAGATGTCTTCTAAATCGCTGGTATGTGTATCGAAGTCATGAGCAAGAGCGTGCAGGTTCCAAATCCACGTGGTGGTTTGGGGTCCTTTGGCTAGGGTGCGGTCGAAGTGTCCTGGCTGTCCCCACTTTTCAAATGAGGTGGGAACGGGATTTTTATCGACAATCACTCTAGCTTTTGACTCTCGCTCCTTAGGGCTAATCGTCATTGAGACTCTCCTCTCTTTGAGCAAGCAAGGAACAAGGACTATCTTCCGTGTTCTAAAAGACCTATCTCACAAAACGCTAACTCAGTTGGCGAAATTTAGATAGATGTTCAAAGCGTTAACCACTAAACAGTTAATGCCTTAACGCTCTGCTAAGTTCTCCTCTAGAGACCCTAGGCGAGCGTCAGAACGACTGATTTTCAATATTTATCAGCCTCGAAAGAGTTCTCACTAGTGAATTATAGGTGTCATAACGGGCATTTTAAGGCAATTAACAATAATTAAGGTGTCCTACATTGCCCGAATCGAACTGCATTAAATGCAACAGTTGGAGTAAATTTCTTAAGATTTATTTCAAATCTTATTTTTTTTTAATATTTGGAGCCTCCTAGATAGCATTTTGTATCAGTCGATGTAGACAGGGTGCTCACTCAGGAAGCTTAGGATTATATGTGGCAACGCTTTTGGCTCAAGCGAGTGTGAGGCAGAGAAAATGTTGCTGAGTTCGATTTTGGGGAATCTGCAAAATAGTTAAGTTTTTTGACTCTATTTTTGGCGGGATTTGGGGATCAAAAGTTTTAATCCTTACGATTACAAATCGTAATCTCTGTAAAGGTCAAGTTTCGACATTTAAAGTCTGCGGGGTAGGCAGAGTCTTTTCCGGTATAGTTCCGGTAGGAGACCTAGAGATGCCTTTTGGTAAGGCAAGCAAGGCATATATAAAGATAAGGCTGTGTTTCAATAGCGATCCCTGCCTATCCTTGACTGAATCATTCTAAGGGCAGAAGTATGGCAAGCGTGGTTGGCAAACATTGGCGAGAACTGGGCAAACGTATCACGGGTTCGGCGGTTTGTCTGGCGTTGCTGTTGGGGTTGTTGGGCTGTTCGCAAGAGTCGTCCCCCCGTTCTATGGCTGACAATGCACTGAAAAGTGCATTCACGCAAAGTCCGAATATTGAGGAAGTGTCGCCCCCAGTTGTGATTCAGCAGTTGCGAAGCTCGCTGTCTTCTCAGTCACCCCAGGTTAAGATTACGGGATTGAAGCCCGATAGTACGATTGAGAAAACCACGGTCAGCATTCGCTTTGATGTGGACGATTTCGAGATTTTCAAAGATCCTGAGCTAGCGATGGGTCCTCACTTAAGCATTTTGCTGGATGACCAACCCTATGCCGAGGTCTATGACGCAAAGCAGAATATTACCTTTAAGGATCTCAAGGCTGGTACCCATCGAATTCAGGTCTTTGCGAGTACCCCTTGGCATGAGAGCTTCAAGACCCCTGGAGCGTTCGATCAGCTTTCGTTTAGCGTGTTTGCATCCACTGAGGCTAATGGGATAACGACCCACCCAACAATCATTTATGGTCAGCCGGAAGGGGCGTATGGGGCTGAACCCATCCTGTTGGACTATATTCTGACTTCATCTTCGACCACCCAAATGAGCGCAAAGATACAGGTAACGGTCAATGGAAATAGCTTTATCACTGAAGAGCCGCCGCCGTTTTACTTAAAGGGATTTAAGCCTGGGACAAATTGGGTCAAGGTTGAAGTATTGGGTTCCAACGAGAAGGCGATCGCCCATTCCAGCGAAATCATCCAGCTTGTCACTCTAAACACAGGGGGGACTGACACCCTCTCTAAACTGACCCGAGGGGATCTCGACGCAAAGAATGTAGAGCAAATCATGAGTCTGGAGGCGAGTCAGCGCCGAGCGGCCCAGAAGCGCGCAGCGCTTTCTGCCCCAAAAACCACTCCAACGCCTCAACCCATTGAGAAAAAAGTCGAAGATGCATCTGAGGTATTATTGCCCACCAAGTCTGAGGTTAAACCTTTTCCTGACAAGGCTTCCGTCAGCCAGCCTGTTATAGCAGCACCTCAGCCAGGAAAGCAGAATGCTCCCGCATCTAGTCCTGAACCCACTATTCGCCCTGGTGCTGCTGCGGACAAAACCGCTGCTACGCCAGGAAGTGAGCCGACCGCTCTACCCATTCGAGAGAAGGCAGTCATCGAAAAACCTGCGGATGCGGAGACGTTCCCTGCGATCGCCTGGAAAAAATTCCTGAAGTTCAAAGGAGAGGATCGCACCCCATCCCCTCTTCGTAATCCAGCCAAGCAAAAGAGCATTCCAAGCCCACAGGCTAAGACCACAGGACCCAACGCTGAACCGTCAGAGGTCTCAAGTTCTACGCCAGCCTCTAACCTTGAGACCGCAGCCAGCAAGACCTAAAAACGCCTTCAAACCGTCAAAAAGCGCCGCACATTATGCGGCGCTTTTTTGCACCATCGGGAAGTGGACCCTTATTGTCCCGGAGCTTCCCCACTCACCACGACCTTACGAATGCGTAGACTTGGCCCACCACATCCCACAGACAGACCAAACTGCTCCGCCTTACCGCATCCCCCCGATTCATCCCAACCAAAATCATCTCCAACGGCTTCAATTTGGCCTAGGGTTTTAAATGCATTGCCAGACAGCGTCACATCTCTAATGGGTTCAGCCAAACGTCCCTTGCGAATCATCCAGGCTTCCCCAGCCGAAAACGTAAACATTTCGCCATTGGTCATCCCGCTGAGCCAATTGCGGGCGTAAATACCTTCTTTAATGTCACTAAAAAGATCGTCTACGGGGGTAGTGCCCCGCTCAATCCAGGTATTGGTCATACGGACAATGGGGGGATAGTGGTAATTCAAGCAGCGTGCATTCCCCGTGGGCTGCTCACCCAGACGACCCGCAGTCTCACGGGAATGAAGTCTACCCACTAAAACCCCTGCTTGGATTAGAGGTGTGATGGTGGCCGGAACCCCTTCATCGTCATAGCCATAGCTGCCTCTATGCCCCGGAATGGCCGCACCATCATAAATATTGAGTGTGGAAGGGCCAAAGGGCTTCCCCATCGTCATGAGTTCTAGTAACTCAGGGTTTTCGTAGGTCATGTCGGCTTCGGAAAGATGGCCAAATGCCTCATGGACAAACAGCCCTGTCAAGATGGGATCAATCACAACGGGGTAAGTTCCGCCTTTGACCGTCGGCAAGTCCAAGGCGTCAACTGCCCTCAGTGCGGCCAGGCGAACCTGCGGTTCTAATCCTTCTAAATCTTCAAAGGCATTGCGGGAGCCAGTCGTTTCTCGCCCCGTCTGGACACTTTGATCTTGCCGCGCCGTCGCCGCAAACCGCATCTCCATATCCACCCAGGATTGCTCAATGGCAGTATCGTCTGAGGTGACATACAAAACTTTTTGGAGTCCATCTAAATACCGCACCGATACCGTCACAATATCTGGAGATGCCTCTCTCAACACTTCTGCGTAATGGGCGCACAGCTCTTTCTTGCGCCGCAAGGAAACATCCCTTGGGTTGGTACCCAATAGCTGAAGCGCAATTGATTGTTGCACAGGGGCAACTTCAGCCAATGTTGTGATTGACGTACCCACCCACTTGGCAGCGGTGATCGCCTCTTCAATCCTTTCTTGGAGTAAGCGAATGCTGTTGAAACTCGTAAACCCCCACCCGCCACGGTGACAGGCGCGAACCTGCCCCCCCAGCGAAAATTCCTCACTGAGGGTTTCAACCTTTGTGCCACGAAGTAAAACAGTCGTAGATTCAGACTGCTCTAGCCGAATCGCTAAAAAATCAACCTGTCCGCGATAGCGGTGAATGAGATCGATGGCATAACTTTTGTAGGCTTCAAAAAAAAGCTGCATTAGCGTCGGTCGGGAATCAGGGCTATACCTTTTATACCCATAGTCTCATCTTGATTGCCTCATAATGCGAGACTTTCAGCCCTTCACAGATCAATTTGCACAGAAAAATGAGCGAACTGAGCACGTTAGGCCATAGATGAAGGTTCTTGAACACCAACGGGGTTTTCAAAATCAGGGGCATATGCCTGAAGCAACGTACTCATCTGCCCAAGAAAATCTTGGTTTTGGGCAGCAGGCACGGCGATCGCATGACGTTCTGGGAAAAAGTCAGGCTGATTGCGATTGCGAGAGATAGCCGCCTCTACCTGCTGAGCAATTAAAGTCTTCAGTTCTGCTTGGGCGCGCTTACGCTGATAATTTGCACCTTCGACCGTTGTTGCATACAGCGGCGGCAGGCGATTGAGGGCGTAGGCAGCAATATCTCCAAGATCAAGGGTTACATTGTTGCGGCTCTCAATTTCAGAAACACGAGTAATGGACTCCGTTAAGACCAGCTCTTCCATCACATTAATAAACTGCTTTCGGGGCACAGCCACGACCTGACCGGTCAACAAAGCCCCCATTAGCTTGTCTAGAGCCTGGTATTCACTCACGGATAAATCTGCTGCGTTATCGCAAATGCGACCGACTTCAGCTTCCATTGTGGGTGTGAGATACCCGTTCTCTAGGGCTACTTCAACGATTTCTTGAATGGTCATCTTGCCGTTCCCTTGATGTCTCCAGACTTACTTGGTTTTATTTTGCCCATCTCGGAAGAAAAACCGAAGCTCCTTCCCGAGAAATCTATTTATGCCTAACGCAAGCCTGCCCATAATGCACATACTTTTTGTGGATGCTTGTACAGCTTTCAGCAAGAAGTAAATACATACAACCTCTAAAGCATTGATCTTAATTTAGAACTGAGCGACTAGATGATAAATGCGCTCATTCTGTATCAATTTAGCAGGCGTTCTTTTGTATTAATCCCCATCCTGGGTAAGATCTTTCAGCCTGCAATAGCAAAACTTAGTAAAGTGTTTAGAAGCATTACATTTTTGTTCACGTCATTATTCAAGCTATTGTCCAAGCCACAACTAGGAACGCCTTGTGCAGGAAGACTTTCGACTGATTCTGGATCTAGTGACGGTTTTGGGGGCCGCAGCGGGCGGCGGATTACTGGCGGCCCTGTTGCGACAGCCTGTTCTGTTGGGATATTTGCTGGGCGGTGCCATTGTCGGCCCTTCTGGACTGGCTCTGATCAAAGAAGTGGTTCAGGTGGAAACCCTGGCTCAATTTGGGGTCGCGTTTCTGCTGTTTGCCCTAGGCGTTAAGTTTTCCATTAGTGAACTGCGCAAGGTTCAGGGCATTAGCTTGGGTGGCGGAAGCTTACAGATTTTGCTCACCATTGCCATTACCGCTTTCATTTCGACTGCTGTGGGATGGGTTTCTTCAATGCCTCAGGGCATTTTTCTGGGGGCAGTACTGTCTCTGTCTTCGACGGCAGTGGTTCTGAAATGTTTGGCCGAAAGCAATGAAACGGAAACGCCCCATGCTCAGGTGATGCTGGGCATTTTGGTGGTGCAGGATCTGGCCGTTGGCTTGATGTTGGCGATTCTGCCCGCCCTAGATAAGTCCCCTGACCAAATTGGGATCGCCATTGGGTGGGCATTGCTGAAGATTGCCATTATTTCAGGGGGGGCGATCGCTGTCGGAGTCTGGATCCTCCCGCGTCTACTCCGGTTTTTGGCCTGGACAGAGAGCAGAGAGCTGTTTTTGCTGGGTGTAGTAGCTCTTTGCTTGGGGATCGCGCTACTCACGGAACATTTTGGTCTTTCCATTGAAATGGGGGCGTTCCTGGCAGGGTTGATGATTGCGGAGGTGGAGTATGCCGACCAGACTCTGGCCTATGTAGAGCCACTCCGAGACATATTTGCGACGCTCTTCTTTGCGGCGATCGGGATGCTGATTGACCCTGTGTTTTTGTGGGAGCATCTGGAGCTGATTCTGGGGCTAGTGGCGATCGTGATTGTGGGCAAGTTTTTGATTGTGACCCCCATTGTGCGGCTGTTTGGGTATTCTCTTAAGACGGCTTTGATTGCAGGCTTCGGACTGGCCCAGATTGGGGAATTTTCCTTTGTATTGGTGAGCAAGGGACAGGTTTTAGGGCTGATTTCCCAAAAGGTTTATCTGTTGGTTCTGGGGACAACAGCGGTGACGCTGGTGGTGACGCCCTTTGTGTTTCAAGCATTACCCAAGGCGTTTGCTTGGGCGGAGCAGATTCCGCAGCTTCAGCAAATGCTGCTTTCAACCCCCGCAGAGCCAGAGCTAAGCGGGACAGATGTGGCCCTAAAAAATCATGTGATTGTGTGTGGGTATGGGCAAATTGGACGCAGCATTGTGAAGGTGCTGCAAAGCTACAGCTATCCCGTGGTGGTGATTGAGCAGGCAGAAAGCGTCATTCAGCAGTTACGAGACGAAAAAATTCCCTATGTGTATGGAGACGCGGCCAGTACCCAGGTCTTAGAGAAAGCCCAGGTGTCTCGGGCTAGGGGTATGGCGGTGGTGTTGCCCAGTGCTATGAGCACGCGGCTGTGCCTGAAGCGATCGCTAGAATTTTCCCCCGATCTCGATATCGTGACCCGCGCCACCCAAGATAAAGACTTGGAGTTGCTCTACCAACTGGGCGCGACCGAAGTAGTTCAGCCCGAGTTTGAGGCCAGCTTAGAACTGTCCTCCCATTTGTTGACGCGCCTCGGTCTCGACAAACCTGCGATTCAGACGCAACTCCAGGCCATCAGAGAAGGACGCTATACCGATTTCCGTACCGAGCGCTCTTCCTTTGCGATCCAGCGGGATGTGCGTAGTGCAGCCCAAGAACTCAACAACAAATGGTGTACGCTGCCGGACAATTCGCCGCTGCTCGGCATGAGCCTTTCCGAAACTGACTCTCGGCGCTTAACGGGGGTAGCGTTCATGGCAATCCGTCGCGCTGATGGGGAAGAACTGGATTATCCTGACTCAACCACGGTGCTGGAGAAGGGCGATCGCCTCCTTCTCGTCGGTCAACCCGAAGAAATCCAAGCATTCAACGACCTCGCCGATGGAGAAGTGGCAGAACCCATCACCGATGCATCCTGTCAGTGGGTGATGGTGCAGGCCAATAGCCCCCTCAAAGGCAAATCCTTGGGAACGCTCAATGTCAATCAGCAGTACCGCGTTCAGGTTCAGTCCATTCGCCATAAAGGCGAGCTGATGCGGTTTCCCACAGGAGATATGGTGCTGACGGAGGGCGATCGTCTTTTGCTGTGCGGCGCTGCCGGAGATATGCCTGCGGTATCTAGCCTGATTCAAGGCCCCATGCCAGAATTTGACCATCCGCTTTCGCCAGATCCTGATGGGAGTTTGCCTGAGCCGCTGGAGGTTTAGGGGTCAGACTAAAGTATTTTCTGGACAAAGCTTGCTGGCTGAGCGAAGTCGAAGGGAGCAATATTAAGGTAGAACAATTTCTAAATTCTCTAAAACCCCAGCTACCAAGGGTTTCCCACTAACGTAAAAGCAGACCAATAGTAGGGATGTCTGTAATCCACGTCATTAGAATCGACAGAATCTGGCGAGGCTGTAGGAGGCGTTAATGTCCCCCGCAGCATAGCAATCTGCGTTTGTCGAAGTGCTTCGACCTTCGTGGGGGCGGACGGGAGTTGGCGGTAAAATTCGGACATTAGCTTGAGGGTACCCGTATCGCTCACCGCCCAAAGACTGGCAAGGGCAGCTCTACTCCCCGACTGCACCGCAATCCCCGCAAAGCCTAACTCTGCCTTGACATCGCCTAAGGCGGTCTGGCAGGCACTAAGGACTAAAAGCTGCACCTTAGGAGATCGCAGGCCCAATTCCTTAAAGTGATTCAAACTGAGGCGATCGTCCCAAAACTGGAGGTAGGACTGGGAAACGTCTCCCGGTGAAAATTGGGCATGGGTGGCAAGGTGAATAATTTCAAAGGGGTAGATTTCCCGTCGGGCTTTAAGGTTGGCAAGGGTAAAGTCTTGGTTTAGCCAACGCTCTCCCTTTGACGGACTGCCCACAATATTGGATAGCTCCAGGGGAACGCCTGGCAGAAGGGCACTTTTATCCTTAAATTCGGAAGCCCCCATCGCTAAAACTTGGACATCTTTATGTCTCGAAAAGCGTCTATCCATCAGGTTAAAGGCCGGAATCAGCGAGAGGCCGTATTTTTCGACCAAAAACTGCTTTCCATCGTGGAGCGCCGCTAAAGGGAGACTGCGGAGTCCATTTCCGAGGCAAAAAATTAGCGCGTTGATGTGGCGGGCTTCTAGGTCTGGCGCTAGGGGCGCAATTATCCACTGATAAAGGGTCTGGGCAGCAGGCAAATACGTGGTACCTGATGCACCTGTATTGGTCACTTCGTTGCGGAGGGTCTTTGCCATTGCCATGAGGGCAGCGCGGTTGGCGTCTGTCACCCGTCGATGGATGGGTGGCCCTTCTGGAGTAATCAGAACCAGTTCCAAATGATTTGGGGTGGGCACCGCATAAATTAGGGCTGATTTTTGACCTGTTTTGCGGGAATTCTTGTCAAGAACTTGGGCAATTTCGTCTAGGTTGAGGGTACCTTTGCTCAATTTACCCTGGTAATAATCTTCAAATTGGCGTTTCCAGCCCTGCTCAATGGCTTGGATGCCTCCTGCAATATTTCCTTGCTCTAGGGCACTCTCTAGCTCTACTGAATCGATGCCTGCTGGCTTTGTCTTAACGGTTGCAGGTTCTAGGTTGGCTGAAGTAGAGGGTGACGGCTCTGCGACAACAATGGGGATAGTTTTGAGCGCAAAGATGGAACTTAATAGAATCCCTAAGGAAAATGCAAGGAGTGGATTGTTCAGACTTTTCATCGTTTTGCCGCCAGCGCAGTATGGAGATGATTCTAGGGCGATCGCTCCTCAGTATCTGCACCTTTGCGCTGAAGAATCCCTGTAATGAGTGCAACGCTAAAGGCAATCAGTAAAGCAACACCCAGTAAAACATAGCTTTGTTTTTTCTCTAAAAGATTTGCGCCCACAATCACGATTGGGGTGTGGGCGATCGGAATGCTGATAAAGAGCGCACCCAAAAAACGAAGCCAAGAGGTCTTTGTAAGACCTACGCCATAGCTCACAAAATCAAAAAAGCCCGTCATCAAGAAGGCCGTCAACAGCGGAAAGTTCTGCTCAAGGTGTTGCTGGCTTAGGCGATCTACCCGATCCATAAAACGTTGTCCAATGAGCTTTTCCACCCAAGCTCGACCATAGCGGCGCGATAGATAAAAACTAAAGCTGCAAGACAGCAAATCTGCAAAGACGATGACCAGCAGGCCCTCAGATAATCCCAAGGTTAACCCTGCGGCAAAAGCAAACGCAGTGCCTGGAATGACTGGAATAACAACGCTAATAAAGCGCAGCCCAAAGAAAACCAGCGGCGTTAGAATACCCAAGGACTTAATCCGCACACGTAGTGTGTCCACATCCATTCCATAGGTACGAATCAGCCAGATACCAACGGCAACAAAGACCGCCAAGCTTGTTAACTGGGATATCTTGCGTGCGGTTTTGTCCATAAATTAATTTAGGCTCTGGCTTCTCGTCTACTCTAGCGTGCTCTCCCTAGGGAAACGTGATGACGCTGCGAATCGATTTCCCCTCATGCATAAGGTCAAAGGCTTCGTTAATGCGATCGAGGGGCATGGTGTGGGTAACTAACGAATCAATATCAATTTTGCCGTCCATATACCAATCCACAATTTTAGGCACATCCGTGCGACCTTTTGCGCCACCAAAAGCCGTCCCCTTCCACACCCGACCCGTCACCAACTGAAACGGACGGGTGCTAATTTCTTGACCTGCCCCAGCAACGCCCACAATCACACTTACGCCCCAGCCCTTATGACAGCACTCCAGCGCCTGACGCATCACATTCACATTTCCGATACACTCAAAGCTGTAGTCCGCACCTCCCTTGGTTAACTCCACTAAGTAGGGGACTAGATCTTCCTCAACCTCCGTTGGGTTGACAAAGTGGGTCATGCCAAACTTCTCCGCAAGCGTCTTTTTAGCGGGATTGAGATCGACTCCCACAATCATATTGGCTCCCACCATCCGTGCAGCCTGAATAATGTTGAGACCGATGCCACCCAAGCCAAACACTACTACGTTTGCACCTGGTTCGACCTTAGCGGTATTGATCACTGCACCAATGCCCGTTGTCACGCCACAGCCAATCAGGCACACCTTATCAAAGGGGGCATCTTCACGGATTTTAGCGACGGCGATTTCTGGTAGGACAGTGTAATTTGCAAAGGTGGAGGTGCCCATGTAGTGATGGAGCATTTTGCCCCCATAGGAAAATCGGCTGGTGCCATCGGGCATTAATCCTTTGCCCTGAGTGCCGCGAATCGCCTGACACAAATTGGTTTTGCCGCTGAGGCAGTAGTCACAACAACGGCATTCTGGGGTATACAGCGGGATGACATGATCCCCTGGCTTCAAGGACTTCACCTCTGGCCCTACCTCAACCACGACCCCTGCGCCCTCATGACCCAGAATGGTCGGAAATAGCCCCTCAGGGTCTGCACCAGAGAGCGTATAGGCATCGGTATGGCAGACCCCTGTGGCCTTAATTTCAATCAGCACTTCCCCTGCTTTAGGGCCTTCGAGCTGAACGGTCTTGATGACAAGAGGTTTGCCTGCTTCTAGGGCGATCGCCGCTCTCACATCCATACATTTATCTCCTGGCAATAAGGGTTTGCTAAACAATACTGGGGCGATCAACAGTAGGCCACAGCCGCTGAAGCCGATTTCGCCATGCTTCTAGGGTTGCAGCACGTATTTCTGGACTGGTATCTAAGTCACCCAGAACCCCTTCTTGATAAAACCGATCTAGGTTTTTAACCGTCATGTCGAGGGTCATATTCTGTTGTTTGGCGGCTTGGATAATTAAAACCACCTGATCATCGGCAAATTTATCGAAGCAGTCATTCAGGCCACGCTCTTGGAGATTGGTGAGCTGGGCGATCGCCGCCAAGAAGTCTTCCGAGGTCAGCGACGAAAGAGAATGCTGAAAGATGGCCCACAGGGCATCTTGATGAACTCCGTAGCGGACTTCACCCGTATCGTCAAAATTACGCTCTAGCAATTCTTTCCAAAAAGGCTCGGCCTCTGCTGCTGAGGCGACTGGAATCATCATTCGCAGCCAGGACTGATCTTCAGATAACAGCACTAAGAGACGGTGTGTGGGCGTTTCGACCTGCCACAGCCCAGGTTCGATGGCTTGTATGCCCGATTCATAAAGAGAGGCAAGAATTGGGTCAATTTCGGCTATCACCATGTTTACATTCCCACCCCGTATAAAAATCGTCTATTTGAGCACCTTTGCTGATTTTAGAGCGTTTTGCGGAGGTTTCATAGCGTGATGCTCACACCAAAAGAAAAACATGACAGAATCGCTAAAATAGTTATGGAGCATACAGGAAGAAGGGCACACACGTAGGTGTGCCCCTACGATACGGTACGGTCACTAAAAAGATGCAATTTTCTCAAACGCGGCTGTACTTTTGCCAACTGCTCCGCCAAGATGCGCCCTTTAGTCTTGCGGAGGCGGCGCTTTATATTGCGTTGGAAGAATATCCTGAGTTAGAGGTTCAGAGCTATCTTCAGCGGTTGGATACGATGGCGGCAGAGGTGTCCCAGCAACTCCCGTCCGAGCCATATCCGCTTAAGATTCTTCAGGCCATTAACCACTATCTGTTTGAAACCCTTGGATTCCAAGGCAACGGACAGGACTACTACGACCCTCGCAATAGTTTTTTGAATGAGGTGCTTGATCGCCGCATGGGTATCCCCATCACCCTGTCTTTGGTCTACCTCGAAATTGCCCACCGTATTGGCTTCCCGATGACGGGGGTTAATTTTCCTGGACATTTTTTGATTCGGCCTGAGCAGGAAGGGATGGAGCTATGGGTGGATCCCTTTAATCACGGGGAGATTTTGTTCCCTGAGGACTGTAAAGACCGTCTGGAGAGCATGTATCAGCGGCCTGTTGAACTGAGGGCTGAGTTTTTTGAGGCGATCGCCCCCCGACAATTCTTAGTCCGCATGCTGAACAACCTCAAGCACATTTACCTCAATCAAGGCGATTTATACCGATGTTTGGCGGCTTGTGAGCGAATTCTGTTGGTAGACCCTGACATAGTGATGGAGAAGCGCGATCGCGGGGTATTGTACTATCAATTAGGGCGCTGGATTGAGGCACGCCAAGACTTAGAGGACTATTTAGCCCAAATTCCTCAGGCGCAGGATCGGCCTTTAATTCATCAATTATTGGATCGGATTACTCAAAATTTATAGAAGCAGGTTAAAACAGAGTAGGGTATTTATACTCAGGCTCATTTTTTATAAAACGACTGTTTCAGAACTCTTTTTAAGACTCCCGCAATGGCAACGACTTACGATATCCCAGTTGACGAAATTTCGAGTGGCTTCCATGCCCTGTCAGATCCCATCCGCGTCAGGGTTTTAGAGTTGCTTCAGAAGCAGGAGCTATGTGTCGGGGGTCTTTGTGAGGCGCTGGACACCAACCAATCAAAGCTATCGTTTCACCTCAAGGTGCTTAAGGATGCCGAGCTAGTCACGGCACGCCATGAAGGCCGTTGGATTTTCTACAGCCTCAATATTATGCAGGTTGTGCGGCTGGAGAAATATCTCGCTAACTATCGACGTTTTAGCGAAATCTGTCCGCCTGCGGTGTATCAGACGGTTAATCATAATTAAGAAAATTAATTTGGTTTTTAGAACGAAACTCCTCTCAAATTTTCGCCAAAGAATGACAGAGTTGAGTCTGACTAGCCACCGTTGCAGCATCTCTGCTGTGACCGCTCACTTTACACCTTCTTCATACTTATAAGTGCCATCCATGCTACTAAAGTCACCAGGATTCTCTCCTAATACATAAGGCAACTTAGCTTCTGACCAATCACTAACCCAATCTACAGAAGTTTTGAAGTTAGCAATCTCGCTGCATAGTAAAAAAATCTCTTCAGTAACTGCAATATTTTCAGACATCTCTTGATTCGTTATCTCACATTCTACCCTTTTCCTATTACGACGAATAATTACAACACCTTCTTGCCATGAAGGAGGTGTAGAATTAGCAACTTTTTGCGTCATAGTAGCAACTAATCTTAGATATTCTGATATATTGCTGTCGTTCATATTTTGTCTCGAACATGGTTTTACATCAGAAACTAAAGCTTAAGACTCTTTTTTAAACTCTAATTCTCATCTTCGTCAATTATGACTGCTAACTAAGTAGGTTGGTGTAATTAAACTGACAATGACTTTAATGCACCGTAAGGGTTTCAGCTCAATCTATTTTATATTTAATTCGGCCTACCTACTTACCTTGATATTGTGTTCTTCGATTTGTTATTTTAGAGGCGATCTTTCCAGTAGCTTGGATCGCGTCGACAACTCAAAATCGCCGCGATTACGATTCTATCTGGATAGACCCGATACAAAATAGCGTAGGAAAATTTGAGGGTTAAACAACGACGGATTCGATCTTCAGCGATCGGCCAGCGCTCTGGTGCCCCAATAATGCGAAATATAGCGTTTTCAATGGTGTCAATGAAATCCTGTTCTTTACTGTATTGAGCAAAGAACTGTACAGCTTCTGCATATTCTTTCAAAGCTGCTGGATGAAATTCGTATTTCATTTCTGTAGGAGCTGTCGGACTTGTGCCAAGGCGATATCCCCTGGAATCATCTGGACTTCACCGCTCTCAATTTCAGCAATGCGTTCTTGCGCTTGCCTCACTCCCGCCATTAAAATATCGGGATCGATTTGCACATCCATGCTTTCCTCAATTTTGTCAATGAGGATGACCTTATCCGCATCGGGTAATGCCGTCGCCTCTGAAATGAGTTGGTCTAGGGTTAGCATTGAATCGTTTTGGCCTACAGAATTAGGTTGATTTTAGCATTCTCACTCAATCGGTCGTTTTAGGGCAAAAGCTGACGCAGCGCATCCAAAAGCCGATCGACAGGCTCCTTGCGGCTATTAAAGCCCATCAGCCCAACCCGCCACACCTTTCCAGCCAGCTCACCCAAGCCACCGCCCACCTCAATATTAAATTCATTCAAAAGCCGACCGGACAACACCTTACCATCCACACCCTCAGGAATACAGACCGTGGTTAGCGTAGGCAACCGAAACTCCTTTTGGACATGAAGCTTAAGCCCCAAATCCTCAACTCCTGCCCATAAATACTCCACATTTTGCTGATGCCGCTGCCAGCTATTTTCAATCCCTTCCTCCGCCAGCAGCCGCAAAGCCTCTCGCAAGCCAAAATAGAGATTAACAGGAGCCGTATGGTGATAAACCCGTTCGCTACCCCAGTATTTACCCAGCAAATTCATATCCAGATACCAGTTCGGCACCTTATCCTTACGCTGCTGGAGCTTTTGTAAAGCGCGATCGCCCATCGTAAACGGCGAAGACCCAGGCGAGCAGCCCAACCCTTTCTGGCTACAGCTATAGGCAAGGTCTACCCCCCACTCATCTAAATAAATCGGCGCACCCCCCAAACTGGTGACGGTATCCAAAAGCAACAGACAGTCAAATTCTCGGCATAGGTCGCCCACCCCAGTCATCGGCTGGCAGGCTCCCGTAGAGGTCTCTGCATGCACCAGGGCCAAAATTCGAGGACGATGGGTTTCCATTGCCGCCCGTAGTTCCGCCAAAGAGAACACCTGTCCCCAAGGCTTAGTAATGGTGTACACCTCAGCGCCATAACGACCCGCCATATCCACCAAACGGTTGCCAAAATAACCCGCTACGCCAATGAGTACTTTGTCCCCTGGCTCCACGGAATTGGCGATGGTCGCCTCCATCGCTGCGGTACCTGTCCCGCTCACGGCAATGGTCAATGCGTTTCGGGTTTGCCAAACATAGCGCAGCATCGCCTGAATTTCATCCATGACCCCCAAAAAAGCAGGATCCAGATGCCCCAAGGGAGAGGTCTTCATCGCCTCAAGGACAGCAGGATTTGCATTAGAAGGGCCAGGGCCGAGCAACAAGCGCTCCGGCAAAGCTAAGGGCGCAGGGCTAGGGATCTGTAGGGGGATGATAGGCAGGGTTTGCATTGTAGGGTACCGAAGGAACGCCGCTGGGATATACCTTTGAGTTTATCGGTTTGGGGGCTGCTGCGATCGCCCTTCCCCTACAACCCAGCCGTGGCCTGTGCAAACAGCGCCGCAAAGTCTGTCGTGATAGTAGCAGAGGGGTCTTCTTCTGGCTTAGAGATCAAGTCAAAGGCTCTATTTCTCGCACTAGGCTCCAGCAATGCCTGCACCACCACTTCCGCTACATCCGAGCGAGGGACTGAAGTCGGAATGCCGTTGGGGGGATTGGCTAAAAAGTGGTCATCTTTACCCACCAAAAGTTCTCGCACGCCACCGGATTTGTCGAGCAGCCCTCCAGCTCTGATAATGGTGTAGTCAACACCGGAATCGATGAGGTACTGCTCTGCTTTACGCTTCCAGACCAAAATATTGCCGTTGCCGAGCTGATTGAGGGGATGGTTTGGATTGGTGCCACCCATAGAACCGACAAGGACGATGTGTTGTGTGTTAGCGGCGATCGCCGCATCAATTTGGGATTTTTGACCGATGTAGTCCACTTCTTCCGGTGTACCTCCTGGCTCAAACCCAAATTCTGGGCGCTCTCCTGGCAAAGGGGGCGCTTTGATTTGAGGGACTGCACTGGTTAAGATGACAAGCGACTGAATCCCCGTCAAGGCTGTTGTGAGGGTATCGGGGTGATTAATATCGCCAAAGCAAAAGCCTGAAACATCACCAAAGTGCTCTTTCGCTTTTACTTCAGATCGTGCAAAGCCAACAGCGTCAAATTGATCGGGATGCGATCGCAATTTTTGAAGCACTAAGGAGCCTGTACGACCCGTAGCGCCAGTAACAAGAACTCGTATTACAGCCATAAAATTTTAATTTCTTTCTTTTCATCTTACGGCAGCACCAGCAGCATCACAGTATAGGTGAGTAGAACGCCTTAAGGTTGACAATGATATACACAGAGTTGACAATAATAAGTTTAAGGTTGACATCTTGGGGAGGATAAGACCTAGTGGTAACGATTCGTCAACGTGGTGAACAGATTCGTCAGTTTATCTTGACGAATATAGAAGAGCATCCAAAAGACATTACAGCTTTGACGGCTCAAGAATTTAGTATTACTCGTCAGGCCGTCAACAAACATATTCAACGATTAGTTGAGCAAAAATCAATCGTAGTAGAAGGCTCTACAAAAAGCAAAGTTTATCAACTTTATCCCTCAGTCGAATGGATAAAGAAATACGATTTAAAAAACAAGCTTGAAGAAGATGTTGTTTGGGACTCTGACATCAAACCTCTTATAGTTGACCTACCTAATAATGTCAAAGATATTTGGGCCTACGGATTCACTGAAATGCTTAATAATGCGATAGATCATTCTTCTGGCGAAGAGGTCATTATTAGAGTTCAGACAACGGCAGTTGATACTGAGATTATTGTCGGCGACGATGGAGAAGGAATTTTCAAGAAGATTCAAAAAGAACTGCATCTGAACGATGAACGTCATGCAGTGCTTGAGCTAGCAAAAGGTAAACTTACAACTGACCCAGAACGGCATAGTGGTCAGGGCATATTTTTTACATCAAGAATGTTTGATAAATTTATAATTCTCTCTGGAAATATCTATTTCTCTCATCAGTTTAATCAGGAAGAAGACTGGATTTTAAAGAGTGGCGAATCTCAATCTGGAACGGTTGTTTCCATGAAATTGAATAACAACACATCCAGAACCTCTAAGAAAGTATTTGATAATTTTTCGTCTGGCGAAGATTATGCATTCACAAAAACAGTGGTACCGGTACACCTAGCTCAATATGGGGAGGAAAAATTAGTATCACGCTCTCAAGCTAAACGGCTTCTGGCAGGACTGGATAAATTCAAGGTGGTCGTCCTTGATTTTTCTAGTGTAGAGGCGATAGGACAAGCATTTGCAGATGAAGTTTTTCGTGTATTCAAGAAGCAACACCCAGAAATGGAGCTTGTGAGTTTATATGCCAGCAAAGAAGTTGAACAAATGATTAGTAGAGCACAAAGCCTGCTTGAGGCTTAACAAAGGCATCGAACACAAAATCTTTAATTTGTGCCACATACCTTTGTTAAGCCTCAGGGATTAGCCTCTATCCAGTCAATGCATTGCTCAAGGGCTTGACGCATCGCCTGAGGTTGAGCGTAATGCCGCCTCCCATGACCGGGCAAAATCCACTCAAACGAATAGTCCAATAATTTTTTCATCGACTGGCCCAACACAGGCCATGAGTACCAACAGGCTCGACGAAACGCAATCAGCGTCTGGAGTTCATCATCCCAAGCTAAATGATCGCCCGTAAACAAAACGCGGACTCTTGGTGTGCAGCTATCGCCCCACAGTAAAACCGTATGCCCCTTCGTATGCCCAGGGGTGGGAATAATCAACAAATCTGGGGCCAGCGCAATAGGATCAGTCCCAGACAGCGGCATTTCCACAGAGCGCGTGCCTTCGGTGATGTCATCTTGGTGAAGAATGCGATCGCAGCCAAAATGGTCATGAAACCTCTGGTGATCCGCCACATCATCCCGATGGGTCAGATAGAGATAGCGTACCCCACCCATTTCCTCCAAACGCTTCACCAAGGGCGGAATAAACCTTGGTGAATCCACTAAAACATTACCCTCTGGGCGCACAACCAGATAGCTGGCTGCACCATAGGAGTTCTCCGCATGGTAGCCGCAGTGATAAACATTCTCCGTCACCGGAATCGGGAAGCTTTGCTGAGCTATCTTAATATCCTTCGGCGGCTCAACGGTTCCAATAGATGCTGTGGGACAGGCCAGCAACGCCTGCAATGCAAACAGGCGATCCTCTGGAGTGGTAGGTTGATGAAAGACTGCTGACTGGCTGCGATCACGATGAAACACCTCTGGAGCCATCCAGCGACAGGTATCACAGTCTATACAGGTACTGTCTACATACAAATCTCCAGACACATTCTCTGCACGCTTCTGAACAAGGTGAGCCATTGTCGCCTCCAAACAATACAGAAGCCAATCCCTTTCGTTCTAGTCTAATACTGGAGTAGAGAAGCGAACATCCATGTCCATCGACGAATGCGTATATCCTAAGCAACGCAGTGATTCTAGAAATCAATCAAGAAGATCTAGCCATAAACACCTTAACGAAAAGTTACAAGATGGGAATACTTGAACGAAGCAGTACCAAACTAGAGCTGACACCCTAGCGCCTGGGCAAATATCTAGTTTTCAAGACTCTGGTGCGACAAGATCCGAGATCAATTGACATAATGTGACTACATTTGCAATCAATCAACACATCCATACACATTGAAGTTTAGCCAGAAAATTTACAATATGCCCCACCCCAAAGGACTATGAAAGCAAAAAATATAAATCTTCAGACAAAATGAAGTCTATACTTATAAGCATTTGATAAGATTTTGAAGATGAATCCATATTTTCACCCAAAAGCTACACAAACACATCACATTTTCAATCGCCCTGAGTAACAACTTAAACAAAGCTAATAGACAAGCACATCGATTGGCTATCCAAGATACTAAATAAAAGGGATAATCTCCAAATATTTATTTATTTCACAGATCAAATTACAGCATTATCAATATGTAAGCAGAGGATCTGGCGCTATTTTAGTGAGAAAGAACCTGATAAAGCGCTATCAACCTAGCAGGAGAAATTTCAGTGACGTGCCTAAAAATCTTAATTTCTGCATATGCCTGTAGACCTGACAAAGGTTCAGAGCCAGGAGTGGGCTGGAATATGGCTCGAGAGATTGCAAGTCATCATAAAGTTTGGGTTTTGACCCGTGTCAATAACCGAGAATCCATCGAAGCTGAGTTAGAAAAGAATCCAGTCCCAAGTCTTCATTTTATCTATAGCGATCTCCCCAGTATTCTAGGTCGGATCAAGCAAGAACGATGGGAAATTCATATTCATTACTATTTATGGCAACTTCAAGCCCACGCAACTGCTTGTAAACTACATAAAGAAATCAACTTCGATGTCGCTCATCATGTGACCTATGGCAGATACTGTGACCCCAGTTTTTTAGCATTTATGCAGATTCCATTTGTATGGGGACCCGTAGGAGGTGCAGAATCCGCGCCCAAGGCATTTTGGGCAGATTTTGGATTCAAGGGGCGCGTTTATGAAAGGGTACGCGTGATTTCCCGTTGGATGGGCGAAAATAATCCACTGACTCATGCAACCGTAAAGCATAGTTCAGTTGCGATCGCCGCCACCCAAGAAACAGCCGATCATCTTAAAATGATGGGCGTAAAAAACATCAAAATGATTGCAGGACAAACCGGAATTACGCAACAGGAGCTTTTACAGTTTCAAAACCTGACAAACACCTCCCAAAATCGACCCGTTCGGTTTCTCAGCCTTGGCAGACTTTTACACTGGAAGGGGTTTCACCTAGGGTTAGAAGCATTTGTGCAAGCTCAGCTTCCAGAATGCGAATATTGGGTTATTGGAGACGGGCCAGAACGACAACGTCTCGAAGACTTTGCAAATCAGTCATCCAGTAACGGAAGAATCAAGTTTTTAGGCAATATTCCTAGAAACGAAGCACTAATTGCTCTAGGAGAATGTGATGTTTTGATTCACCCAAGCCTGCATGATTTCTCACCTACCGTTTGTCTAGAGGCAATGGCAGCAGGTCGCCCTGTCATTTGCCTAAATATAGGCGGGCCAGCCGGACAAATCACTCAAGAAACAGGAATTAGAGTATCTGCAAACAATCCAACACAAACAGTCAGCGAAATTTCTGAATCAATGATCCGCTTAGCCACCAATCCAGAATTAAGGCTTCAAATGGGGAAAGCTGGACAGCAACGCGTCCATGAACACTTTACTTGGGAACGAAAAAGAGATTTCATCAATCAAATTTATGAAGATATAAAATTTGTTTAATTCACAACAAACCCATATTCAACACATTGATATACTGGAAAATAATATATAAAAGGAATAAAATCCATGAAAGATACCACTTCCGATCTAGAAGTTCATTTTCTTATTTGCCATAAAGATGCAAAAATGGCCGGACATTGCTTAGATTCATTATTTAAGTATTCTGAAACTCCTCTTAAGTTCATTATTCACGATGACGGTTCTCTCACCAAAGAGGACTACACCAACATGTTAAACAAGGGTGAGAATACAAAGATAATATCTCGAAAAGAATCAGATGAATGCATGGAAGAAAATCTAAGAAAATATCCACACTGCTACAAATACAGAAAAGAGCATATTTATGCGTTGAAACTATTAGATATTGCATTCATGAGTCAAAACAATTTTGGTTTTTGTGATAGCGATATTCTCTTCTTCAGACCATTTAAAAATCTTTTCAAATTTCCAGATCTTCAAACTTCAGCCCTGTTCATGCAAGACTACACTAGTAGCTATTCAATGCTTCCGTGGACTCTTTTAGGTGCTAACAAACCAAAGCTACCAAGTAAAATAAATTCAGGTCTAATTTTTTTTAGAAAAGAAAACTATGATTTAGATTTTATTGAATGGTTTTTGAAAAATAAAACCTTTCGCCATAAAGTTGGCTGGCTAGAACAAACATGCTGGGCAGCACTAGGACATCGTGTAGGATGCCGTCAATGGAATCCTGAAAAAATTGTACTAATGAGACCGTGGACTGAAGACTCACCTCAACTCGTAGCAGGACACTTTGTCAAAGAGTCAAGATACCGAATGGAAAATTTTCTATCAATATCACAACAAAATTTAACCGACTCTTCTCCCATCGAGATAGATACTTTTAACCCTAATGATTGCAATTTATTGGAATTAGGACTTGTCCACGCTAAAAGACAGTTAAAGCGTACCAAAAATTATAAGAAGTTTCTGGGAATCAACCAAAAAGTAACGAACTAATCAAATAATTACTCATTTCGACTATTCAAAATGCTTCCACAAAAATTCAGAGATATCAACTTCCTAAAAAAAAGAGGGCTAGAAGCCTACAGAGTATGGACTAGTCCTTTTCGCTTGCTCCCAAATTTCTTAATTATTGGAGTTCAAAAAGGAGGTACAACCTCCCTCTACCGTTATCTAGAAGAGCATCCATCTGTAGCGGGGGCCTTTGCAAAAGAAGTTCATTTCTTTGACAACCATACCCGCGATCACAAATATGGAAAAGGAATGAGCTGGTATCGTTCTCATTTTGTATATGACGCCAATCGGCTCTACCATCGCTTAGCCTATCAACAAGATTTGATTACGGGTGAAGGGAGTCCTGATTATATTTTCGACGTTCACGCACCGCACAGAATTGCGGCAAATTTACCGAAGGCAAAGATCATTATCTTATTGAGAGATCCTGTGGATCGCGCATACTCTCATTATCTTCATAATACACGAGCCGCATGGGATCCAGATCGAGAAAAGCTTTCTTTTAAAGATGCGATCGCCGCAGAACCCGAACGGCTTCAAGGAGAATACGAAAAACTCATGAAAAATGAAGATTATTTTAGCTACAATTACATGCATTATTCTTACGTCAAAAGAGGTCTATATGCCAATCAATTAAAAACTTGGTTCAAACTTTTTCCGAGAGATCAATTTCTTGTTCTCAAAAGTGAAGTCTTTTTTGCCCAATCAGCTCAAACATTTCAACAGGTACTTAATTTTCTTGAGCTGCCTACTTGGGAGCCTAAAGAATTTCAACTATTTAATACTCGAACCGAGCGCTCGACAAGTTTGTCGGCCCAAATACGTAGAGAATTAAACCAGTATTTTTGTCCATACAACCTTGAACTAAGTGAACTTATAGGAAGTAGTTTCGAGTGGGATTCTTAAGCTTTCCTATAGTCAAATTTTCACACTAATATATATTTAGCAAGAGAACAAGTTGAATATTTCTCACAAGGAGTATGAACTTAAGTCAAGACATATTTTCCCTCAAAGATTGGATCTTTCAGGCTTCAGGGAAGTATTAAATCGATCTTATGTGGTCGAGATCCGATCTAAAGTGTCCTGCTTTACGCTCTATCACAACTTTAAAACTCTTGAAAAGCAGGCAGCTCAAAATCAGTAGGGGATTCAAGGTACACGCAAATAGCTTAGAGCTTTGAGTCCAATAACAGTAAAGATGATCATCACAAACACCTGAGGCTTGCTGGCCCTTTGTGTAGTCTTTTGTGCATAAGCAGGTTGAGAACTCAAGCACAAAATACAAAAGAATATTATTAAAGATACTTTTTTGAGCATATTTGATTGAACCTTGAAAGACCATATAAACAAAATTGACTTTTAATATATCAATTGTCATATTAAGATCTTGTAGTTTCCGAAAGATATCTGGTCTGTTGTGTTTGCCAACTAAGTGCAATGATTCCGGTCATATAAAGCATATATCCAGGCTCTTCAATTTGAGACAGCATAAAGCCATAGACTAAAACTGTTAGTGTCAAAAATTTAGATAGATCGCTTAAACAGGCTTTTTTCCATACTATCCACCAAAGGTAAATATAAGTACTAAGGCCAGCCAATCCCAGGTCTCCCCAGATACCGGCCCATCCAAAGAGTGGTGAAAACCAGCTAGATTTATTACCAAGCCAACTTGCATTTGTTGCAGACCATACCGCAACACTTGCTTTTGAGGTTGTTAAACCTAAAGGCCCAAGTAAGGATTTATACTCCCAAACCATCCAGCCACCAAGCCTTCCAACGGTATGTCCTGGTCCTAGACCAATCAGCCAGTTCAATGGGGACTTATAGAACGTAGGTAATATAGTAAATGGTGAAAGCTTGAGCTGCATACCTTCAATTTGAACACTCAAATCTGACCATATCAATAATGCTCTAAAAACCGTATTCGCTAACAAGACAATTAATGCAGCAAAGACAAGCACAAGAAATATATATTGCAAAAATTTTATAAGGCTTCCAGCTTTTAAAAAAATCAATACGACTAAAGCTAATATAAAGACAGCGAGAACCTGCTTAGCATCAGCCTTGACAATATGAAATAGAGTAGCAAAACCTATAGCGGAACGAATCCAAATGGGTTGATTTTTTGCAGTAGTAAAGTAGTAAACAGCAAAGGCCATGGATACAGATGCACCAACAACATGTCCAGAAGCTTGTTCTACAAATACACCTTTAATCAGATCTGCATTCTGGTTATTTAAGCGTAAAACTAAAATTTGACAGAGAGCAAACAACAAATTAATCAATGAGAACTTTAGCCATCGAGCCTTGAATTTATCTATACTCTCCGGCGACATTGAGAGACAAATAACAGACAAGAGTAAAATAAAAGGCTCACCTAATAGCATGAAATCCAAAAAAACATTAATAATACCTGCATTATTAATGATTGCACTAAAGAGCATCAGTGCCAGAAGTATAAACAATCCAATTAAAATATTTTTAACAATAGACCACTGCTTATAATCTTTGAATTGAGCCTTTCTAAGGACATAGAAGCAAACTAGAGGAACAATAAAAAAGTGCAAGAAATTAATTGCCGGTGGGATTCCTAAGCCTGCCAAAACACGTGGGAAAAATGCAGTCGCAAATGCAAATATTACCAAATCTGAATCAGAAAAAAAAGTGCCTCTCTTAACACGAGAAGTAGATTGGTGAGTTCTTCTTTGAAATATATCGGCTGTATCTAAGGTCATATTTTTAGGAATAGATGAAAATGCATTAGATTTGTCTTTGAATCAAATTATTGTAGATTTCTTCAAGAGATTGCGTTTGAATTGCTCTGTTAAAATTATCATACATATGTTGTTGGCCTTTAAGGCTAAAACGTTGCCAAAGCTCCTCATCTTGAAACAAACGCAAACTAAACTGTGCCAGAGATTGTGAATCTCTCTCAGGAGCAAGAAAACCAGTTTCTCCATGAATAACAGCTTCAGGAATACCGGCATGAGTCGTACTCACCACAGGCAACCCCATAGCCTGGGCTTCTAACACAACATTGGGTAAACCCTCTGAATCTCCTTGTGCCGCAGTTACGCTTGGGGCAATTAAGAGACTGGCTCGATTCATCCAGTTGCGAACAACTGGGGCAGGCTGTACACCAAGGAACTGAAATCGTTTCAAACTTTTTTTCGCCAAAGTTTCTAGCTTAGCTTTGAGTGGCCCATCGCCAATTAAAATCAGTTCAATATCTGGTCTTTCGGTCTGAACTTGAGCCATCGCTTCAATTAAATATTCACAGCCTTTTTTTTCGGTTAATCTACCCACAAATAGGACGCTCGGTCGTCGTAAAATATCAGGATCAGGTCTAAATTTTGTGACATCAACACCATGATAATGAGTAATTATACGCTCAGGGGGGAACCCCTGCTCTAAAATTTTATCTTTAATAAACTTGGATACCGTAATAAATAACCGACCATCACGCTTAAGCGCTTCACGACGACGAAAATAAATCCAGTGATTTAGCGAATAATAACGAGCATACGCTTCAGAAACAGTGGCATCTGCACCTCGAAAATGAACAATGAGAGGAATTTTAAGTGTTCTTGCCAAAGGTAAAATTAAAGCTCCACTTAAACCAAATTGTGCATGAATCAATTTAGGCTTAATATCCTGAACATATTTATAGAACTTGGGAGAATATCCCGACACCTTAAAGAGAGCTTCATCAAAGAGTTGAGTCTTTTTTCCAGAATTTATAACACAAACTCGATCAGGAGGCAATTCTAAACCATTGACCCATTTACATCCCATATAATATGGAGTGAAACGTTTAAGTTCTTCTCCTAAAGAACGAATGAATGTCTGAGAAGGGGGCAATAAATGGCTATTAAATAAAATAACTGGATTGTTTTTTGACATGAAAATTAAAGATTCCCCCAATCTTACTTAAAATTATCTTTTAGTCTTTGTAGGTAGAACCTGCCTAACAAACCGACTTAAAGAATAGCCAGGATTACATAGTATAGATAAGGCTAAATATACTCCTCCATAAAGATAGGAGCCATCTCCTACCGACAAGCCTGCTTTTCGATAGAAAAACATCCCATAGGTCTTCAAGCCTCGATCAAGACGAGCCAGCCAAAATATATGATTATAATCTTCCTGAAATTCTTCAAAAGTTTGAGATGGAAGTTTTGCAAGAGATCTACGATGGCTCGTGATTATATATCTCATTAAAACACGTTGAAAAAAGAATCGCTTCATCGAAACACTTTGATTGTGAATTCGGTATTGTAGCAACGGTTCTGGAATTGCCAGAACTGGACCATAAGCAGTCATCCGATTAAAAAGATCTAAATCCTCTACTGGCTCAAACTCAGTTCTATAACCACCAGCCGCAATGAGGGATTCTTTCTTTAAGATAACTGTGGGATGGATTAACTGAACCAAGTGTCCATCATCTCGGCGATCCTCAAAGTCTTCGATAGAAGTCGGCCCGCTTGCTGCTAGTCCTAGTTTCTTCCCGTTAGCGCTTATATAATAGGCGTAGGTTCCCCATGCCACAACTTGGGGAAATAAACACGACGCCTCAACTTGCCGTTGAAAACGATCTGGTAATGCAATGTCATCTGCATCCATCCGCGCAATCCACGGATATTGAGCTTCCGCAATCCCTAAATTCAGCGCACAGCTTAAACCTTTATGTTCTCCTTTAATCACTTTAACTTTAGGATTGCTTAAGTACGAATTTATTATCTCTAAAGTATTATCGGTTGAGCCATCATCTACAATAATGAGTTCAAACTCCTGGAAGGTTTGCTGTAAAATACTTTCAATTGCTTCAGCCAAAAAGGTAGCTGCGTTGTAAGCCGGTAAAACAACACTGATCATTTTAACTCCGGGTACCTAGAAATTTTGTGATGAGTGGGTTCACCTTTTATGCCTGATATAACTCTGACAGGACTACCTCAACGGGTAAATTTCAAAAATTAGAGGAATCTAAATTTTAGTCAAATATTAAACCCAAAAACTTTAGTGAAGTCTCCCTAGATACGTCTGCAAATCCGATAGCAATGACTGGAACAAAAGTTATAGAAATATTCTAAAGTCTATCCGTGAAAAACTTTTAGGGTTGACGGTTTCTTACACAACTCACAGTAGCATTATAAAAACCAGTAGAGTTGGAGTGGCGTCACACAAATACACTCCTGGGGGAATATATCTACTACTATAGCTAAAATAAAATTTTTCTTGCCATAGTTCATAGAACTCCATCAAAAATAACCCTTGCAAACTTATCTGCTGAATTTTCCTGTGCAAAAATTTTCATTTGCACAACATCAAATGGTTTTGCGTTGTTCCTAACTAAAAGACTGCTTAACCCCGTGGCAATTTCTGAAGGCTTGCTAGAATCAATTGCTAGGCCAAGACGATATTTCTTGACCATTTCTCCCATCAGTCCAAAGTTGGAACTCAAGACAGGTTTGCCTGCTACGGCAGCTTGGAGCAAGATTCCACTCATTCCAACATGGTGTTGATAAGGGGCCAAAACAATATCAGCCATTTGAAAATACACAGGCACTTCAGATTCAATCAGAAATTCAAACTGACTGATAATTTGTACCGCACTAGCTGAATGAATCTCTGCAATCTTGGCTACCAGGCGTTTATGGTCTTGAAGATTTACTTGCCCAGCTAAGACAATACATAATGACGATTGAAGTTGACTTGGCAAATCTAGTAATGCATCCAGGGTTTCATAAATCCCTTTCCGCCCGGTGAGTGCCCCAAACAAAAGAGCAATTTGTCTATTTCCCTCCACACCTAACCGTTCTCTTAGCTGTAAAATTTGTTTGGATGAGACTAAAGCCTCTACAATCGGGTCGGCAAGAGGCAAAACCTGTACTTTTTTTTGAAACTTTTGGAGGTATTTAACAGCAAAGGGATCTAAGGAAAATAGTGTTTTAAGTTGGGGATTACGAAACACCTGTCTTAACAATAATTTTTCTCTGACCTGCTGAATGCGATCGCGCCTCGTTAAGCGACATTGGGTAAAGTTTTGATAGTGGAATGTTGGCCTAAAGTAAATCCCTGAAATCGGACAAGGCGAACGTTCAGCCAATATCAAGGGAAGCTGGTACGGATCAAAATAAAGAATCAGACAGTGGTCAGACTTAAATTTTTCCGCATAACGACAAAGTAAATTCCACTCCTGAAAAGACCGCTGCATTCGCTGCAATGGTCCAAGATTATGAGGTTTAAACTCGTTTTCTTCTTGCTCCGAAATAGGAATAAATTGAATAGAGCAATGATTATATTTTGTAGCTAAGTCAATGACATCAGTATGATGTTGAATAAACCTTGGTGAGACTACAATGTCTAAATCAAAGGGCAACTGATGCTTCCCCCACCATTGAATCAGATGCTGAATGTAAATGGGATGATGACCGTTAATTGAAAGATCAAACAGCATTAACCTCTGGTGATACAAATTAGCTCCTAAATGTATTGCAAAAAATCCGAAAATTATTGAACAGAAGAAAATCTAATCTATTTTGTTCCAATGATAGTCATCCCCCGAAACAATAAAGGTAAACCAGCAATATCTCGCCTCATTGGATAGGGAAACAAACTTACTAACGCTTCAATACCTTTCAAAAAAACTTGGGTAGCTCTAGATAGAGGGATGGAAATATGATGAGTTTTATAACTTTTATAATAGTTAATCTTAGAAAAGTTAACTGCACAAAACAAATCATATAGTTCAGTAACCGTATACTCTTTCAAGTGTAGGCCCGTAGCGACTGAGTCAAAATGCCAGGAAATATCATGTGGGCCAGAAAGTCGATTGGGCGTAATACATACATAAATTCCTCCTGGAACCAAAACCCTCATTATTTCAGCTAGCTGCTCAACGGCATCATCTGGATGCAAATGCTCCATAACTTGATGGCTATAAACCACATCAACACTGCTGTTAGAAAGTGGAATACTAGATCCATCAGAAATAACCAGTTCAAAGTTAGATGGGAATTTTAGTTCATCTTTAAATTCTTTTGTCACATCCACTGCATAAGATTTTTTGACGTATTTGGCCACCTCAATCGTGAGGCTACAGTCTCCAGGACCAAGTTCCAAAAAAGTAAGTTCAGATCTTAAAAATGGCTTAATAAGCTGCATTCGTTGCGCAACAACCCAAGCTAAAGCCTGAGGTTTCTTTTTCCTTAGTGAAATTGAATTATTAGGTAGCGTTTGATATAGTTCATTATAGACGCTAGTATATAAGTGGCTTCTATCTTCTTTGCTAGCTACTTTAAGGCTGTCAGCCAATCTTCTTTCGATGTCATAATGTATCTTGACTTGCTCTATATTCTGATAGTGTTTATCTATAAATTTTTTCTTGCTCATCTGAGTTATACTCACTAAAATATAATATTTACCAAAAATTTAATATATTTCCAACGAAGCTTGATAGCCAGAAACAAAAAACACTTTTAGTGCAATTCAAAATAAATTATATTGAAATCAATCTCTTATTAACTCGCAACTAACCGATCATGGAGGATTAGGAAAAGATATTGTATTTTATAGATGGAGCACATCATATAGATATCAGCTAATTAAGCACTCACCAAAGATATCCCACATTATAGTGCCCACTTTCTATAGGAAATTGAAAGAGAGGTGTATAAATTCAAAGTTTATTGAGCCTTCTCCCAGGAATCAATTAAGATATTGTTCCCGCGCCTTAATAATCTATATAAATATTTATGTATTTATCATATATGGAGCTAGAAGTCTAAATTCAATACCTATCAACCTCCTCAGAATACAAACCAAAGGACAACGATGCTTAAAAGTGTTGACTCCTAGCACAGCCGCTTACCTTTAAATTACCATATCTCAACTCTGTAGGTGAAGTAGTGAAAACGACGGACTGGGTTTCTTTGTGTATATCCTCTGGATAAGAAGTATCGCTAAAATGAGAAAGACTTAGGTTTTTAAGCTATCTTGCGATTATTTTCTTAATAAATCTTAAAAAGGTGAATTAAGATTTATCCTTCGTAAGTTCTAAGTCTATCTTGGGCTAAAAGTGTAATCTTCTATACCATTAAATTGATTTGCTATCCCTGATCATGGTTAGATAAAGATCCTCTTAGATCGGGGCTTAGTAGAGTTGCAATCTTAGAATATGTTATTGATATCTTCTATACTTTTTAAGCTATATTGAGTTCTGCTCCATTCTTGTGCGTTTATAATTTTCTATCCCTTATTTATCACTAGTGTCAAATCAGCCGCACACTAAAGTCGCTTTTTTCCTCTATTCCTTAGATGGAGGCGGAGCAGAGCGTGTCATCGTAAACCTCGCCTGTAATTTCGTTAGGAGAGGAATTAAGGTCGATATGGTTTTAGTCCAAGCTAAAGGACCATATCTTTCTCAACTACTTCCTGAAGTTCGTATTGTTACTTTAAAGGCGGAAAAAACTCAATATAGTCTCCGGGATCTAGTCGGGTATTTGCGTCGTGAGCGTCCAGATGTCTTGATTTCATCAATGCACTATGCCAATGAAGTTGCTTTGTGGGCAAAAGCATTAGCAAAAGTACCTACTAGAGTTATCGTATGCGAACAAAATACTCTGTCTCAATATGCTCAAAACACATCTAGAGGTGTTGAGCGATGGACTCCACTCTGGGCAAGGTTATTTTATCCTTGGGCCGACAATATTATTGCGGCATCTCAAGGTGTTGCTCAAGACCTCAGTAAGGTGACGGGATTACCACTTTCCCGTATCAAGGTGATTTATAATCCCGTCGTTACACCAGAACTTAAACAACTTGCCCGGGTGTCGGTGAATCATCCCTGGTTTGCAGATGGGGAACCCCCTGTGATTTTGGGTGTGGGTCGTTTAGTTGGACAGAAAGATTTTCTGACGCTTATTCGTGCGTTTGAACAAGTTCGGCGATCGCAGCCCTCACGGCTCATGATTTTAGGATCCAATGCTGGCAGTCGTCCTGCACTGGAGGCGCTGGTGCAAGAGTTGGGCCTAGAAGAAGAGGTTGCAATGCCGGGATTTGTGGATAACCCCTATTGTTATATGGCAAAAGCAAACGTTTTTGTTCTGTCTTCTAGGTGGGAAGGATTTGGCAATGTTGTGGTTGAAGCATTAGCCGTGGGGACCCCAGTCGTTTCCACTGATTGCGAAAGTGGCCCTGCCGAAATTTTAGCCCAAGGGAAATATGGTGAATTAGTGCCTATTGGAGATTCATCTGCTATGGCAACAGCTATTCTCAAAGTATTCAGTGGACAGGTACCGCGTGTCGATCCATCTTGGCTAGAACAGTTCAGCCTTGAACCCATTGCTGACCAGTATTTAAGCATCATGGGTATTACAGAAAATTCTGTGACTTACAACAAATCAATCGAAGAGGATGTTCTATGACCGATATTCCGCCCCGCGTCGCTTTATTTCTCCGATACTTCGGTGGCGGTGGTGCAGATCTGGCGATGGCTTACTTGGCTCGGGGCTTTCTTGACAAAGGACTTAATATAGACTTTTTATTGAGTCAGCCTGGAGGCCCTCATATGTGGAAAATTCCTTCCGAAGCTAGGATTATTGACTTAGGAGGATTTGGAAATTTTGCCACCCTCAAGGGCTTAACGAGTTATCTCAAAAAAGAAAAACCCAAAGCGTTGCTTTCCGCGCTTCACTTTAATAATGAAATTGCAGTCGTTGCAAAATATTGGGCAGGCGTTTCCACTAAGATTGTGGTCTGTGAACAAAATACTTTATCCAAACGAGCACACAATGAAACACAGTTTTTGAAGCGAATTACACCCTTCCTTGCAAAAATGACCTATCCCTGGGCAGATAGTGTGGTTGCAGTTTCTCAAGGCGTCGCTCAAGATCTATCAAATTTAACGGGTCTTCCCCTTGAAAGATTTGAAGTCATCTATAACCCAGCAGTCACGACAACATTATTCGAAAAATCTAAGGAACCCTTAGATCATCCGTGGTTTGCAGTAGGAGAACCCCCAGTTATTCTAGGGGTTGGTAAACTGGAAGCCCAAAAAGACTTTCCCACACTCATTCACGCCTTTGCGCAAGTTCGAAAGGAACAAAGAGCTAGGCTCATCATTTTAGGATGGGGACCAGATCAAAATCGGGAGTCTCTAGAGGTTTTAGCCAAGGAATTGGGAGTCCACGAAGATGTTTCTTTAGCCGGCTATGTCAATAATCCCTATGCTTATATGGCCCGCTCTGCGGTATTTGCCCTCTCTTCACAATGGGAAGGACTGCCCTTTGTTCTGGTCGAAGCCATGGCGCTAGGGATTCCCGTTGTTTCGACAGATTGCAAAAGTGGGCCCGCCGAGGTTTTAGACCATGGTCGATATGGATCATTAGTGCCCGTTGGCAATAGTCACGCATTAGGTCATGCAATTTCAAAGGTATTATCTGAACGGCCTGACCCTGTAGACAAAGAATGGCTTGCCCAATTTACACTAGAAACAATTACTAAACAGTACCTTAACGTATTGATCCCTGAATAATCTAAACCTTAATCCGTTCAAGAATTCGTTTTAGTTTTATAGTTTTCTAAGACAGCATTTGTAACATGGCTCAAAAACTGGGCGGCTGCCTCTGGACTGTACTGTTTCATTAATTCTTTAGATTTTTGCCCCATTGCTTTAGATAAATTCTGATCGTCCATAAACTGCTTAATGACATTGGCAACTTGCTGCGGATTATAAGGGTCAAAACGATACCCATTCTGGCCCTCAATAATAAGCTCCGAAGCGCCTGCTTTTTCTGAACATAGTATCGCTTTTCCAAATGCCATTGCTTCTAGAACAACCACGCCCCAAGTATCTTCTAGGGTTGGCAAAATAAAAACATCAGCCTGGTCAAAATAAAACCCGAGCTGACCGTAATCTAGCTTGCCTATCCAATGAATATTTCCGGCCAAGTTATTTTTTTTGCTAAAATTTTCTAACAGCTCTTTTTGGGATCCATCTCCTACTATGACAATAGAATAACCATCCAATCCTTGTTGATTCAGCAGAACACAAGCCTCTAATAATTGGAGCAACCCTTTACGAGGCGTTAGACTTCCAACAAACAATAAGATCGGTTTTTGAAACGAAACTATCTTTTCTGAGTCTTTGAATATATTCCCTAAGAGAGATGCAACACAAGGCACTTCGTAGGGATGAACAAAAACGCGATCTTGTGCTGCATTCAAAGTTTCGATCAAATATTTCTCACCACTACGGCTATTGGTAATACAAGCATCTGAAGTTTTTAGCATTATTCGTCTTAATGCTAAACGAACTGGAGAATTTAGATAATCTACCCCAGGTGAGCTGCCTTCATAGGCGATTACAACTCGCCATCTTCCTAAAGGTTTAAATAACAGACAAATAAGAGTCCACAATCCAAATGAATTAGAAAAGATAATGTCAGGCTTAAATTTAAAGAGATAATTTACAATATTGATAGGCAGATATGTAAAATTAGAGCCATATCCAACTTCCGATTTCTGTAATGAAATAATTTTTCGGTTGCCAACAATTTCTACAGAAAATGAATCTTCAAAACCTGGTGCATAACCATGCCATCTAGGTGTAAATGTCATAGTGTGAGGAAAAAGCTTCGTAAGCTCTTTCAGCATTGGTTGCCAATAGTAAAAAGCAGAGGTTAGCAACCAAGCAATTCGTGGATATTGAGAGTCTTTTTGATTCATGATATTTTTAAATTGTGAAGATGAGTTTTCACTCAATACAGAAAGACGGCATAAATCTAAAAGAAGAACTAAAAACGAAAATTCTTTAATTATTTTATAACTCCATACGCAAAAAACTGATCAGGGAAATTGACAACTTAGAAAAGTACAATCCTATATTGACGGGCCTAGGTTGATAAAGGTGTATTGAAGTTATCCACATTTTGCAATAAACTAGTACCTGTATACTACCAAAAATAGACCTTGCTCTCTCTTTGAATGTTTGCTCATACACATAAATAATGAAAGTATTTCAAATGTTTGACGCAGAACCTAACGGATGTGTTATGTTTGTTACCAAATTTTGCTTGATTTTAAGTGCTCAATTTTAAACAAATTTAAAGCACTGTCTGATTAAGCTCAAGAACACTAGTCTTTGACACTTTGCCTTAAGATATTGGTCAATCCACTTGACAACTCTTCGTAGCAAGCTTAGCAGAATCATTTTTAAGCCAGCTTTGTTTGTCTCTCTGATGGAGTCCAACATCTCTGCGCCTAGAGTAGAATCTCTGTTAAGCTCAAATTTGTCCTGTGATGATATTTGTCGGTTATTTCCGCGTCGGATTAAACGCTTGTTTTCTAGTCTTGACTTAAATCGCAAAGATCTATCATCTGTTAAAAATTTTGTTGACCATCAAGAATGGCCTGAAGCCTGTAAAGCACTGGTCAGTTTTTACCAATACAGTCATAGCATTGCCTGGCTACGCCAATATCCAGTTGAACGACGGAAGTCAATGGACGCTGGTCCTCTTAATGACCTATGCGCTCAATCCATTTTAAATGACACGTTTACGTTTCAGTTGACGACAGGGCGAGTGCCTCGGAGGTCTAACGGTTGGTTAGACTGGTGCGATTTAGGGCCGAATGGCGATCGCGAATGGGCCTGGTTCTTAAATCGTCACTATCACTTAGTCAAACTGCTAGAGGAATACACAGCAACAGGCCAGTTAAGCTATGTCGATTGCATCAACCAACATCTTACAGAATGGATTTTGTCTTGCCCATCTCTTACAACACCTAAAATATGGGCACAATGGCGAGGATTAGAGGTTGCTTATCGGATGCTTCACTGGCCCCGTATTTTTTATGGATTACAGCAAGTTGAGGCTTTGACTCCAGCAACTCGCATTCTCATGCTATCGAGCCTACTCGATCATTCCTATTATTTGAGGCGTTTACATGATTGGGGCGACAACTGGGTTTATAGAGAAATGTATGGTTTGGCAACGTTGGCCATTTGTTGGCCTGAGTTTAAGTTTTCACAGCGCTGGCTCAACTATGCTGGCGATCGCCTTGCTCAATCTATGGAGGAGCAGATTTACCCTGATGGTGCCCATAAAGAACTCACCAGTCACTACCATCGCATTGTCTTGAGAGACGCACAGGGGTTTGCAGACTTGCTCCATAACGCAGATTATCTTGTGCCAGCAAGCCTAAAGATTGGGTTAGAAAAGATGTGGAATTACTTAGCCTATACCCTGCGTCCCTCTGGTTTAAGCCTTTTAAATAATGATTCGGATCAAGAAAATCAACGGGACATTGTAAATCGAGCAGCAGTCACCTATGGCAGAGAAGACTGGCGCTACATTGCCAGTAATGGTCAAAAGGGCACAAAACCCGAAGGAGAAGCATCACATCTTTTCCCGTGGGCAGGCCATTTTGTGATGAGAAGCGGTTGGGATGCCAAAGCTCAATGGGCTTTTTTTGATATTGGCCCATTGGGCGTCAACTACCATGTTCATCAAGACAAACTCCACCTCTCCGTTGGGTCCTATGGTCGAGATTTATTGGTGGACAGCGGTCGGTATAGCTATGTCAGGAACGATCTGTGGACTTATTTTAGAAGTTCTGCAAGTCACAACGTTATTTTAATTGATGGTCAAGGGCAAAAAGATGATACTAAACAGTTTTACAAACCCATACAGAATAACGTTGTAATCACACCCGAACTAGATTTTGTGATCGGGACGGGCGATCGCATTTTTCGTCATATACAGGGCCATCCTGCTCACACCAGAGCCATTGCCTATTTACGCGGAGAATATTGGGTTGTCGTTGATCGAATTCAAACCGATAGACCTCGAAACATCGAAGTACTGTGGCATTTTCATCCAGACTGTACGGTCTCCCTCGAAGGAACAGATGTTGTGACTGAGGACGAAAATGTCGGCAACCTCCGAATTACAGCAGCAGCTGATATCCGTTGGCAAGTCAAGTGTACGAAAGGACAAGAAGAACCCAAACAAGGTTGGTGGAGCCGAGAATATGGACACATTTGTCCGAACTTTACTGCAGTGTACAAAGCCCGCATTTCAACCTCAGCCACCTTTGCATGGATACTCTTCCCAGCTCTAGGAATAGTCCCGAAGATCCACGTCACACCGATCTCTGACCTACAGGGATGGGTCAGATTAGTAATCGAAGTACCCAATCATCCACCCGATGAAGTGATTATTCAACTTGAAAATTCAGATCCTATAAAACTTGGTGACGGATTAGAATTCAAAGGCCACTGCGCTGTACTCCGCGATAGCAAACCCCCTCTCATCGTCCAGGGAATATTGAGGCAGCAAGACGGAGAAATCATAGCGCAACACCCAGCAAAACACACTTAAATCCCAAATAACAACATAAACTTTTGTACGTCGCCGAGTAATCATTACAAGACACAACTCATGGCTCACCTGCGCGTTGCTTTTCTTTTAACGGTTGCACCAGCTTATTGGCATCCATTACTTAGTGAAATGGCACGCCATGTGTCTCACCTACGGCTGTTTACCGCTGGTTGGTCTCATTATGCCAAAGGATTAGAGAATGCATTTGAGGTCGAAGTCGTTGGATCTCGAAAAGTGTTTAGCCGGAACCCTAAACAAAAAGGCTATGGGTCAGGGATCATGTATCTATCCCCCCTTATTTTGCAATCCTTAGGACGATTCCAACCCAATATTATTTTTGCTGATGGCTTCTGCCTCTGGACTGCATTAGTCCTTCTATGTAAAACGTGGCGGCGATGGAAAGTCATCATTGTTTATGATGGGAGCTCACCCAATGTTGACTTCCGAAACAACAAGCTTCGACTACACCTGCGCAGAAGCATGGCTAGACACGCAGACGGATGGATAACCAATACTCAGTCAGGACATGCGTATCTAGTTGAAGTCCTAGGCGCACCCAATCAAAAAGTATCAGTGCAACCCTACTTGGTACCAGACTTAAGCACAATGTTAAAAGGAGAAATTCCTGATTTTCCATCCATAACACCTGCACAACCTATTTTTCTGATCATCGGCCAACTTATTCCAAGAAAAGGTGTAGCAGAGCTATTAGAAAGCTGTGCATTACTTTTGAATGCAGGTCACAGCAACTTTAAGGTATGGATCATTGGAAAAGGCTGGCAAAAAAACGACCTAATCACTTTGGGTATTGAAAAAGGACTAGAATCTCAGCTTTGCTGGCTAGGGAACATAGAGTATCAACAGCTCGGGTACTTTTTAAGAAAAGCAGATATCTTTATATTTCCAACCCTTGAAGATGTCTGGGGTATGGCAGTTCCAGAAGCAATGATCTTCGGAAAACCAATTCTTTGTTCCAAGTGGGCTGGTTCAGCAGAGCTAGTCGTTGAGAGCGAAAATGGACACCATTTTGATCCTAATCAGCCTCAGCAGCTCGCGACACTAATGGAAGACTGTATTAATGCCCCAGAAAAAGTTTTCCAGATGGGGCTAAAGTCACAACAGATTATGGAAAATTATAAAGTAAGAAAAGCAGCTATATTTTTGACAGAACTTGCGATAAACATAATAAAGCCTAAAACTCTTTAGCCAGAAAAACGGCTAAAACTACGCCAATTCAAAATTTAAGCGCCAAACATTATTTTTGAAACATTCTTTTTCTTCAGGAGAAAATGTGTCAAAATCCAGCTCATTAAATACGCAAAAACAACTGAAAAAGCAAGCATAAGAAAAGATGGATGCTTAAGATTCAATCCAAACCTACTGACAAAGCTCCACAAAATCTGAAAAATGGCAAAGTGCATCAAATATATTCCAAAAGAGCAGCGCCCCAAGCTAGATATGATTGAATTATTTTTAATATAGCTTGATAAAGCAATAGCTAAAGCAAGAGTAATATAACCTTTCAGTAATTCTTCCACAACCTTCGGTAAATTAAAGATTGGAAAAGCATTGACCACAGCAAAAAGAATAAGACAAACAAAAAAACCAGAAAGATTTAAATTCAGTAGCTTATTTTTAATCATCAAACGACTAAAAATTAATGCCACAGCAATATAAGAAGAGCATCTTAGGAAAAATCCAAATAACTTAATTAAAAATTTTAGAATGTTTTGGTCAAATTCAACTGCATTAAAATGAAATCCTTTTGCAACCCAAGCCAGAAATAAATTTACATCTTCAAGATTCAAATAAAGATAATATTGGTTGGCAACTATACAAAAAATTAGCAACAAACCTAGCAGAAACAAGTGAGGTTTGGAACGGATAAAAGATTCAGCAGCGACGACCAAAAGGATGCCAGCCGTTAAAAGTGGAATAAAATAGAGGTGAAATTCTGATTGGCCCAAAAATAGCAGTCCATACCAGTTATCTAACAACCCATTAATCTTATAAGGTGTTCTTTTAAGAAAAAACTGAATTTTAATGCCAAGATAAAAAACACTCCAAAATGCGTAGGGAATTAATAGCCGAGAGAATCGATCAGTCCATCTAATTAACTGAACACTATTGCTTAACTTATCTACTAAAAGATAAAAAGATGTAGCCAAGAAAAAAGGCACTGCAAAAGCAGAAAAATTTAGCAAAAAAGACCAACCCTGAGGAGCAGTTTTAATACCTTCGTCAGAGTGGAGAATTACAACAGCGAAAGCTGCAATCCCTCGAAACAGATCAATTCCATCTATTCTGCGAGTTGCATTCATGAATTAAATCTCCATTACATTGGCAATGACGCAAATTTGCTTTCAAAGAGAGATTGAAAGACACAAAAAACTTGAGCACTAGAGTGTATTTTTCTATAGCTTTCAAAATCTGGCTGCAATGAAGTTAAGGATATATCTAAGTCATTACAAAGATTATGAATTGCCTCACTACACTGATCTAAGCTTCCTTCTTCAATTGTCAGTCCCATCTGGAATTGATGCACTCTATTTCCAACACAAGAACCCGTAGTCGCAATAAGAGGCTTTTTGAAAACGGCTGCTTTCGTTAAAATATTACTACTATAAGGAAAATTTTCATATGCTGCGAATAAGATATCGCATGTATTCACTAAAGCATTAAACTGAGGCTCATCAGGAATTAACTCAAAGTGAAAATAACAGTTTGACGGATTTAATGCTCTGATTTTTTGAATATACTCAAGCTCTTCAGCTTGAAGCGTATAGTGAGATAGTTGCCCCACAAACGCAAAAAAATATTTTTCATTGCTAGGCTGTTGAGATGCCTTAAGCAAATTCAACAAACCTTTTCGTTTATTCAGTGATCCTAATAGACCAATAATCTTTCTTCCGTCCGCCTTCTTTTTGATATCTAAAGCAACAAAAAAATTAAAATCTGGGTTTGCTTCATCTGTAATATCTGGAAAAGTAATTACCTTCTTGTTCAGTTGTAATTGAAGCTTGGTAGTTTGCTCATTATCTAAGACACCTACACCTTGACAGTAAAAAGCTTTGAAAATTTGATGAAAATTAAAAAAATGATTATGGTTTATTTTCTGTGGCTCATCAAGTTTGGGCTGAAAACAAATTCCAAACCAGGGAAAAGGAAAAATAATATCGATAATTGAAGCAGGAATATAGCGACTAAGATAACTATCAACCCAGTTAAACAATACAAGATCTGGATGATGGTCAACCAGTTGAATGACCTGACGAATCGTTTTTTTAGCCTGGTACCAGCGGGATAGAGTGTTTAAGGGTTGTAAATTGAGATTAAATAAACGCTTTGGTTGATTCTCAAGGATTGTAAGCGTTTTAAAGTTTTTAATTAGCTCGGGAGAATCATGTAATTGAGCAACAATCCAGTTATCCAAGTTTTCGGAATCAGCGCTACACGCCACGACCTGATAACCAAGTTCTAAAATAGCTTTACTAAAAAGCCTTAGATACATCAGGTGATGGCCACCTTGATAAGGATCGATAAGAACAACTGTCTTCACGGATTACACTCATCCTAAATTAACGGTAAGACCTCAATCTCGGGTCATTCATCTCAATTGATGTTAAGGGTAGACAAAAATCGTTGTGCGATTGGAATAGGGCTGTAATGCTGAAGAGCCCAATCTCTGCCAGCAGATGAAATCTTTTCCAGCAGGTCAGGATCACCTTCAATACGGTCTACAGTATCTTGAAGATTCTCTAGATCTACTCCAACATAATGACGCCAGTTTTGAGGCATCTCAGGGAGCGCCGCGCCATACTTTTCAAGATCTACGTGCAGCACCACCGAGCCTGCAGCCATTGCCTCCCAAAAACGCCAACTTTCCCAGTTCATAATTCGACGAGGGTGAGAATCAACCAATGTAATGATTTTATTGATTGCCCGATCCCAAAGCTTAGACGGACCGAACGCATTTAGAGGCCAGGGATTGATCAATAAGCCCCCAAAACAGGCACAGGCACTTGAAAAGCGTAATCTTTTGTAGTATCCCGGATAATGTCGCCGATCTGTTTGTGTCCATTGCAGAAAATCATAGGGATCTGATGGAGGGCTTTTAGTCGCATCTACGGAATTATCAACGGGCAAAATAGATTGCAGTTGAGGCAACAAGTTTTCTTGAATACATGTACGAATAGGGTGGTGGATTCTGAAATTAACCAATAGGCTAGGATTACGTTCTGCAAATGGTGGAATCTCTGCCAACTCCCGAAGAATACGGTTAGACAAACCAAAAGCCCAAGGATAGAAATTCTTAGGATATTCAAATCTAGTGTTAAAGTGACACCTAAATATAAAGTCGAATGGTTTGAATTCAGGACGCCAAGCATGCTTAGCATCTGCTTCGCTTTCAAAGTAGACTGTGATATATTTTCGATGAGCGTGAAATAATCTATCAGGCATGGGACGACCGGATGTGAACCATGCTGTATGCATAACCACAACGGAACAATCGTCTGGGGTTATGGAAGGATTAAACCTAAATAAATAATCATTGTCTTCTATTCCAGATTTCCAAAAGTCTATGTTTGAGTAAAAGGGTATCCCAAGCGCCTTTAAGCCCTCTGCTAAAGAAACGATGACGTGTTGGTAAACAGTCTCTTTTGAGTCAGGAATTCCAGGGGGACAGCAGTAGAAAAATATTGATATTTTTTCCATTTAGAGTATTTTTTTAGATAATTAATTCAGCATAGAAATTGACCATTTAATTCAAGACAATAATACAGAAATACTGCATAGAAAAAATTGTCAAGAAAAATATTAGACTGACCATATACTCATCTCATGCTTTGAAAAAGATCCCAGTAGTTTAACTGTTTTTGACACTGCTTAACGGCATAGCAACTATGGAGGATTTTTAAATTATAAGATACTTTCTAGAACTAAAAGCCTTAAAGAAAGAGCCGTAAGATTGAAACCCTTTAACTCTAGTCGAGAATAGGGTCTGAGGTGCATAGATTTTGTTCAGTAAAATCGCAGGTAGAAAAACGACCCATCGTTTTCCTGAAGGAATCTCACCATATTGGTTCTCCTATCCGTGTCGAGGCGTATGCTGAGTAAACCCAACCGAACCACTCAAACAGTCATGGCGCTGACCTCTTATCAAGGATATTGTGAGTTTAAAGCATACTTAAAATCTTGAACAGTCAATATGGCTAGTGATTGTTTGTCCCTTCACAACGCGGCATCTGAGGCTAGTAAGGGTGGTGCAAGTATCTCAACCATTAAAAAGTTCAGAGCTATGATAAGCCGTTCATCATTTCCCAGCAATGATATAGGGATTTCCGCCACCCTGTACTAGTGCTCCAAAATTAATTCACATTATATTAAAAAATGCTGAGAAAGACCTAAGATGGGATCTCTTAAGCTGCGTCGTCCTTCGTTACTGGCTTTTCGAAGTTCACATATTTAGCTATTGCACCAAAGGAAAAATCCTAATAAAGCCCTTAAAGGCAGTGATATTAGCTCAATCTCTATAATCTTGGCGGATCGCTTACTCACCCAACTTGACTGGCTCTACTCGCAAGATTTACATTTGGAATTGCTGACATTGATCAGTAATCAATCCACATGTAAGATCTATTGCTAGGATAGTGAATACTACGTAAGTAAGGCTCCCATCTCCAGTACATATTAAGCTCGGGAAGTACTAAGTAGACAACATAACAGATTGTCGAATAGGGTAGAGGCGACAAGGCTCATTCCCAAAAAAAGACATTCAACGTGAGGAGATTAGATTGATATGCCACAGTCTAGTGATATTTTAAATGCTTTACGAGACTTACGATTTAGATTGAAGATGAGCACGCTAAACCTAGACAGATGTATCTTAGTTCATCAAATGGGTAAAGTTGGCTCGTCAACAATCATACAGTCATTAGAGGATCTGAATCTTAGAACTCCAGTTTTTCATACTCATATTTTAAATCCTCAGAGACTAGATCAAAAAATTACCTGGAAGATCGAAAAATCACGGGAAAAATTAAGTAAAAAAGAAGTCTTGCAAAATGGACATCTCAATATAAGCACCTATCTTATCAATGCTCTTCAGAAAGATTCAAAGAATCGGCACTGGAAAATAATAACTCTAGTTCGTGAACCAGTTGGTCGAAATATTTCAGCTTTTTTTCAAAATATTGATACTTATTACGACAATTTTGTTGAGCAGTACAACGAAGGCTTAATAAGCTTAAAAGAAATCGAAGAGAAATTTTTTAACGAATTCTCTCACAATGTGCCTCTTGACTGGCTAGACAAAGAAATTAAAGATGTATTTGGAATCGATATTTATAAAGAAAATTTTCCTTTGTCAGAGGGCTATAAAATCTACTCAAAGGGGAATAGATTTGAACTAATGATCATTAGGATGGAAGACCTTAATCGCTGCCATAAAGATGCTTTTCGACAGTTTTTGGGGATCGAAAATTTTTCATTGTCTAAGAAGAATATAGCTTCAGATAAAATATATTCTGAAATTTATAATTCTTTTTTAAGTACACTATCCATTCCAAGCTGGTATATCGACAAAATGTATTCCTCAAAATACTCTAAGCACTTTTATTCAGACATAGAGATTGAACAGAATAAAACTAAGTGGTCAGGTCAAATCAAATAAAATTATTATTATTCTAGAGTAATCATATCTAATTCCTCATTCAAGACAGGGATCGACGAAGTATATTACTCTGCCCAAACTATATTCTTATCTATTATTTTGAATTAGCGAATCAGGAAAGTACTAAGTTCTGAATATTTTGAATCGGAAAGACTTATAATGTTTAATTAAGGTACAATTCTTGTCTAGTGTATATGCCAAGAACACTATGTAATTCATGAAATATGAGTCCTTGACAATATTGTTTTTTCTATAATTCTGTCAATAAAAATTTCTCGACGCAGTGCTTTGGATGCCCACTTCACCAAAAAGCTCAAAAAAGTATACGCGTTCAAATTAAATTAGCCCAATTTACATACTTAGTTATAGGCTGCCCATACAGAAGTAGTTCAAAGAAAATCACTTATTAAAATTCAAATGCTAAAAAAACACCATAAAAATATTAATAGATTTATAACAAAGTTTTTATATATTGTTGCAGAAAGAAGAACTCAACTTATTGTACTTTTATTTTTATTTTTATTTTCATCTGTTCTTGATACAGTTGGTATTGGTCTAATTGGGCCATTTATGTCCCTAGCTACTGATCCTAGTCTGATACATAGAAATAGCTTATTAAATTGGGCATATACAATTTTAGGATTTAAATCAAATCCCGTATTTATTTCTGTATTTGGATCTCTCATTGTTGGCGTATTCTATATAAAATCTATTCTCACCTTTCGAATACAAAAAAAGGTTTTTAAATTCAGCTTTGGACAAAAAGGTGATCTATCCCAAAGGCTACTTAGAGGATATCTCGCCGCACCCTATACTTTTCATTTAAGCCGGAATTCTGCCGGATTAACTCAAAATATATTGCAAGAAACAAGTAATTTCTGCAATGGAATAATGTTGCCATTCCTTAATTCAATTTCATATTCAGCAGTTATTATTTGTCTAGGATTCCTACTGATAAAAACGAATATTTTAGCAACCATTTCAATTCTTGTGATACTTTTAGTTCCATTTTTATTATATCAAAGCTTTAAGGAAAGACTAGCACTATGGGGGAAAGCCGCATCTGCATCACAAATTGGTATTCTTCGTACAATCAACCATAGTATAGGTGGATTTAAAGAAACTAGAATTATTGGATGCGAATCATATTTCGATGATCAAATAGGTAAATATATTAAGGAATTTGAAGATTCTGTTAGCTCTGCACAAACATTTAAGTTATTACCCAGAAACTTAATTGAAGCTTTTTTGATAACTTTTTTGGTCAGCTTTATTTCATTGACTTTATTTACAACTAAAAATACTCAGAGCTTGACTCCTACACTTGGAATTTTTGCAATTGCATCAATTCGTCTGATTCCTGCGGTGAGTCAACTAACTAATAGTATTGCTTCTATTCGTAATTATAGTCATTCTCTTAATAAAATTTATTCTGATCTAAAAGAAATAGAGTCCTTATCTTTAAATAAAAACTATAATATTTATGCTCTTCCCAAGGGGAAAAAGAATGACATAAGTAAAACAGAGAACAAGAAAATAAAATTCGAGAATCAAATTGTTTTAGAGAATATCACCTATTATTATCCTCAGTCAGAAGAACCTTCTCTTTCTAATATTTCACTAACAATTAAGAAAGGTGAATCAATTGCATTTATTGGAAAATCCGGCGCAGGAAAAACAACTCTTGTTGATCTGATTTTAGGGCTATTGGAGCCTAAGTCTGGCGATATTAAAGTTGATAAAAAATCAATATATAATGATTTGAGAGGTTGGCAAAATTTAATCGGATACATACCACAGTCTATTTTTTTGATGGATGAGACAATTAAACGAAATATCGCATTTGGAGTTCCTGATGAACTTATCGATTCTGATAAATTAGAAAAAGCACTTGTAGCTACTCAACTCAAAGAATTAATTAATGAATTACCTAATGGGATGCAAACGACCGTTGGAGATAGAGGTGTCCGACTATCAGGCGGACAAAGACAACGCATTGGTATTGCACGAGCCTTATATCATGAACGTGAAATCTTAGTTTTAGATGAAGCAACTTCAGCTTTAGATAACGAAACAGAAAAGTTGGTAAATGATTCAATTAGTGAATTAAGTGGCTTAAAGACATTAATTATAATTGCCCATCGGTTATCTACCGTTGAAAGATGTTCTTGTTTATATAGACTTGATAAAGGCCATATTATCAACTCAGGTAGTTTTCATGAAATTGTGCCAAATGAATCAGATGTTCAATAAGTTAGCTCGGATATTCAAATAAATATCAGATGAAGCTCACGAGAAATGAGCACTTCTAAAAATCTTGAATTTATTGTTTTACTCATGAGTAGATTTTTAATACCATGACTCTAGGTGAAGAATTATGTAGATTATATTTTATAGACTTGTAATCAGTTAATTTTTATTTAATTTTGAATCTGGAAAACATCATTTTACCTTGATTGCTGAAATTGTGCATAACAACATGAAACTCTAATGCAAAAATTTAATAAAAGCTTTCAATTCATTTTTGTCACACTAACTAAACTTAATTGGATTAATTAAATGAATATCTCTAGTTCTAAAATGACGAGAAAGATCGGGAAGTTTTTCTCAGAATCTGTAAAGCAACGATACAGAAGCCTAAAAAATCCATTTAATAAATATAAACGACGTATTAGTAGTTATTTTGATGATTCAGAGCTTTATCTCGTATCCTATCCCTGTAGTGGAAGAACATGGCTTAGAGTAATGATAGGAAAATTATTGTGCGAGCATTTTTCACTTGATGAAAAAATCATGATGGATACCCCTGAGATTACCAAAAAGGTAGGACTTCTCAAAACCATGTACACCCATGATTGCTCACTGGTAGAAGACCATTACTACTATATGGCGGATGAAATATTTTTTGATAAGGCCAGATTTTCTGGGAAAAAAGTTATTTTAGTGATCCGTGATCCTAGAGATGTTATGGTCTCATACTATTCTCATCTGGTCAAGCGTGATAATAAGTTTGAAGGAAGTATTTCAGAATTTATCCGTGATGAAAAGGTTGGAATTAAAAAGTTATTGAAATTCAATAATCTATGGCTCGACAATCAAGGTCTGTTGAAGGAATTATTGATCATAAAATATGAAGAAGTCCGCAAAGATCCTTCGCAAAACCTAAGCAAAATAATTTCGTTCATGGGAGTTAAAGATTTTAGTCAAAATCTTGTCGATAATGCAGTAGAATTTGCTGGCTTCGAAAACATGAAAAAATTGGAGCAAATGAATTACTGGAAAGACCACGCCTATGCAAATATATTGCGTCCTCGAAATTCTAACCCTGATGCGTCAAAAGTTAGAAAAGCAAAGGTCGGCGGTTTTGCAGAATCTCTAAGTAATGAGGATGTTGAATTTATTGATCATTCAATTGCCGAATTCAACGGATCATTATACCAATACACTTTGGACAAGCACCTAAATAAATAATTTGGCGAGAGATAGTCTTTTTTTTTTGCTATTGAAAATTCAAAAAGTAAACAGTTAGGCTGCAATGAAGATCTTACATCTTAGTACTTCTGATATTGATGGTGGGGGTGCTAGAGCAGCTTATCGTCTCCATCAAGGTCTAAAATCACAAGAAGTTGACTCAAACATTTTGGTAAGGGCCAAAGAAAGTACTGATCGAAGTGTCATTTCTGAAAAATCTTTGCTCACTAAAATGGGCCCTCTATTGTCTGGTTTCCCGTTGAAGTTTTATCCGAAACCTAGCTCGATGTTTTCAAGTCAATGGGTTTTGGATGCGATCGCCCCTCAAGTAAAGCAAATCAATCCAGACATTGTTCATCTGCATTGGATCTGTAATGGATTTCTGAGTGTTGAGTCCTTCTCTAAACTCAATAAGCCATTGGTTTGGACACTCCATGACATGTGGCCCTTTACTGGAGGCTGTCATTATACCGATGAATGTTTAGGCTATAAAAGCACCTGTGGTTCTTGCCCACTGCTGAGGAGTCAGAGCAGTAGAGATTTATCACATTGGGTAATGACCCGCAAGTTGAATTCTTGGAAAAAATTGAATCCTATTATTGTTAGCCCTAGCAACTGGCTGGCTAAATGTGCTTTAGAAAGCACTCTTTTTAAGAACTACAGAGTTGAAGTTATTCCCCACGGGCTAGATCTGAGTCGATATAAACCTGTCGATCAAAAATTAGCGCGAAATCTTTTGAATCTACCCCAAGACAAAAAGCTGGTTCTTTTTGGTGCCTCTTCGGGTGCGACGGGGCATACCCGCAAAGGATTTCATTTACTTCAACCTGCACTGCAAAAGTTAAACCACTTAGATCCAAAAGCGAACCTAGAGCTTGTTGTTTTTGGCGCGACAGAACCCGAAAATGCAGTAGATCTAGGCTTTAAAACCCACTACCTCGGCACCTTTCAAGACGACATCTCACTTGCACTAATTTATTCATCTGCTGACGTCATGGTAGTGCCTTCAATACAAGAGGCTTTTGGGCAAACTGCTTCTGAAGCATTAGCGTGTGGAACCCCAGTTGTTGCTTTTGCCTCAACTGGACTTCAAGATATTGTTGAGCATCAAATCGATGGATATCTCGCTCAGCCTTTTGACGTAGATGATTTAGCCGAAGGTATTGCGTGGATACTCCAGGATGAAGTTCGACGTTTGAAATTAAGCCTACAGGCTCGCCAAAAAGCTGAACGTGAGTTTAGCCTAGACTTACAATCTAGTCGTTACTTATCTATCTACGATAGTTTAAGGTGATTTTTTGAGTCCAAAGTAAAGCACGCGTAACGGAATAAGGGACACTTTGGCACGATTTTCTATCAACCGAAATTGAAGAAACTTAACCCTTTAGCATGAAAGCCCAAATCACTTCAGCAAAAGCTTTCTTGCCTTAAATTAATACCTGGGTTCGCTCCCTCTCGCCTCAAAATGATTTTATTAGCGGCGACGACCTCCAGATGAGGAGCGACCACTACCAAAGCTAGAGGAGCGACCACTGCCAAAGCCGGAAGACGGCGATCGCCGATAGCTCCCAGATGATGGCCTAGATGTATCTAGGTTGCTTGACCCAAAACCTTTGCCCGTTGAGCGTTGACTAAAGGATGAATTAAAATTGGAACGAGGCGGCTGGCTTACACTTCCAGAACCAATGGTGCGGCGCTGGGTCGTTCGATAGGCCGTTCGGTTACGCTCCACAAGTGGCGGTTGATTGTAGCGCTCCCGATAAGACGAAGTTGCCTGACCATAGGAATTACCATAACCGCCGTAGCCAGATAAACCACCACCACCAGATTGATACAACGGCGGCACGTAATATTGGGGTCTAAACAGCATGTTCCCAATGACCTGGCCTGCGATCGCCCCAGCAAAAGGCGACCAAAAATTAGATTCTTGGCGCACCACACGCTGCTCTACTTGGCCCGTTTGCGGGTTCTGAGCTTGTTCCACAACATTATGGACATACTCTAGCTTGAAGTCTTTGGATATGTGCAGCGCGGGCTGCCCATTCTTGACCTGTAAATAGGGGTTTTGAGCTGCTGAAGTCTCTTCAGGAGTGAGTTGGGCCATTTGAAGCTTAGTGGAACGGAAATTTGCAGAGACACCTGGCGGTGTATTCAGCAAAAAGAGGGTGTATTCGCCATTGCCGTCGTTGTAGGTGGCCTGCTGCACGTCGTACTTACCATCGGCGATCGCCGTTGCCTCCTGAGCTGGGTTGGATTTGACACGAGTCGGCGAGGCAAGCTGCCCACCCCCTTGGGCGGATTTTTCTGGCACCGATCCACCGCAGGCTACCGTCGTCCAACTTAGGAGCAAAGCCATTCCCACACTGACCCACTGGCGGAGGTTAAACGTTGAGCCAACCATGAGAAAGCCTTTCAACATATCAGGTTTCAGTTTCATGGAACAAGTAACACCTATACTTAAAGACTGTCGCAAAAGGAGCCGTAGAAAATGCTCTAAAGTGGGATTAATTCTGGGAAATTGACGAGTATTTGATCGGGCGGTAACTCATCCCCCAGTTGGGCAGGTGAGAAATGAATCTGAACTGCTCTAAGCGAATTCTGATAGTGCAGGTTTATGAGGGCTTTGAGTCCCGCCTTAAGTGCATCCATATTAGACAGGTCAGATTCCAGCTCAGGGACTTCACCCTCATAGGCGACGGTGAGCATTACAATTATGTTTTGGGTAATGGGCACCACCAACGGATCGTTGGCTTGATTTGAGACCACACTCAGGTCAGGTTGACTCAGATAACGTTGGGCAGAATCTGTAAATAGCTCGTTGACAAAGTTTCCGGCTTCACCTTCGTCCCAAAAGACATCTCCTTCGTTGGCGACTGATCGCCAGTAAACGTCAGACTCAAGCAGGCTCTTACAAACTTGTTCTAGTTCTTCGCCAAGGGACTGCATGTCTCCTTCTGCCTCATCTGCGATCAGGGCAGCTTGATTCAGAACACCCAGCAGTGGGGCAACCTGATTGCCTTCCAGATGTAGAAACAGACGGCAAACGACGTAGCGAGTCCCGCCACTGAACTGATTGATGCGATCACGCCAAGAACTCACATTAGTTAGCCCATACAACTATCTGTTTAGATTGATCGTAGCGTTTCTTGGTAAGTACGACCGTACGGATTTCACAACTCCATGCAGTCGGGTGGAGGGTCGGTTTTTATCATTGATGGAGTGACGCTCCTAAGAGCGTCACGCTCAGATGGAGAGGAGCTGATAAATCATTTAGGATGTCAGTAAGCAAAAATACCGTACTTTCTAAGCGGCATCACGATTCAGCCCTTTATGGTTTCCATCGCGCGCAAAAATCTTTTTCAAGATCTTCCCCGTTTTATCGTGGCCCAAGCAGGCATCATGTTTGCCGTGGGGCTGGTAACGATTCAAACGGGTTTGCTCAATGGATTTACACGATCTTCTAGCCTACTGATTAATAGTGCCAGTGCTGATCTATGGCTGGCCTCAAAAGATATTCGACACCTTGACTTTACCCTGCCCATTCCCTATAAGAGCCTCAAGCAAGCCCAGCAGGTGGAAGGGGTTGAACGGGCAGAAGCGCTGATTACCCAGGGTTCGGTTTGGCGATATGGAGACAAGGGGAATGGGGCGATCGCCCCCATCCGTATCATCGGCTTTGACCCCAATGGCTCTCTCTTTCGTCCGTCCCCCAAAATCCAGGGGGACTGGATAAGTCTGAGCCAACCCTACAACCTATTTATTGATCAAGTTGCACTGAAGAGCCTAGACGTAAAAGGGATTGGCGAAACCGGTGAGATTGGAGCCTTTCGTGGGCAAGTGACAGGCTTAACCCGAGGGATTCAGTCCATTGTGTCGAGTCCCTACGTATTTACCTCACTGCCGACGGCGAAAGCCTTTTTGACCTCACCCATGATTGCCCCCCAAGCAAAGCAAGCGGTTCCCGCCGCCCTTGAGGATCAAGATCGCGTCACCTACATTCTGGTGCGGGCAAAGCCAGGGGTAGATCTAGAACAGCTCAAGCGTCGCCTTGAAGCAGCGGTGCCGGATACCAAAGCGCTGACTCAAGCTGAACTCACAACCATTACCCAAACCTATTGGCGTGACGGCACTGGAGTTGGCTTTATTTTGGGATTGGGCGCAGTGGTGGGTGTAATTGTGGGCACTGTGGTGGTGGGCCAAATCCTCTACTCTTCTGTTACGGATCACCTCAGAGAATACGGCACCTTAAAGGCAATGGGTTCGTCTGACTGGTTTATCTACCGCATTATTTTAGAGCAGGCCCTCTGGATGGCGGTATTGGGCTACTTACCAGGGATGGGCGCTGTATTACTCGTGGGACGGTGGACCCAAGCCGCTCAGGCCATCCAGATTTTGGTTGGTCCCATGACGGCTGGGGGCGTATTTATCCTGACGCTTGTGATGTGCAGTGGAGCCGCAATTTTTGCGATTCAAAAGGTGACGCGATTGGATCCGGCGATGGTATTTAAGTCATGATGATGGCGCATATTAAGACGTCGAAGTGGGTATTCTTACTGCAAGAGAATATGAATTCATCCTCTGCTTTTAGAAGCAAAATGGGTGGAAAGCGTGAGCGTGGTAAGCCTTGGAGCTGCCCCTATGACTAGCAATAACGAACTCATTCCTCACAAGTAGAGTACCGTTATCGAGACATCGCTCATGCTATTTTCTTCTACGACACAAGTTATGCCAACGTCGGCGGGTATCTCCCAAGATTATGCGGTCTATGCTGAGGGCATTGAGATGGTTTTTCCCACGGGGGATCAGCCGCTCAAGGTGCTTAAGGGCATTGACCTCAAAATTAAGACGGGCGATATTCAACTTTTGATGGGTCCCTCTGGCTCTGGTAAAACGACGTTGCTCTCGATTTTGGGTGGAATTTTGACCCCCACGGCGGGCAATGTGTTTTTGATGGGCCAAGAAATCACAGGGCTATCACGCTCTAAGCTGGCCCAATTTCGCCTGAAAAATATGGGCTTTATTTTTCAGGGCTTTAATTTATTTCCTGCCCTAACGGCAGCGGAAAATATTGAGGCGGCGTTAAACCTCAAGGGCTTTAAGGGGCGTGAAGCCCGCCAACAATCCCTCAAACTTTTGGAACAGGTGGGTTTGGGAGAGAAAAGCAAAAGCTTGCCCTCGGATTTATCTGGTGGGCAGAAGCAGCGGATTGCGATCGCCCGTGCTCTAGCTGGCAAACCTCGTCTCATCTTTGCCGACGAACCGACAGCGGCGCTTGATTCTCAACGCGGACGGGCGGTGATTGAGCTACTGCGATCATTGGCAAAGGAAGAGGGCTGTACGGTGGTGATGGTGACACACGACCCGCGCATTATGGACATTGCTGATCGCGTGGTTTATGTAGAAGACGGTATGATTTCTCCTGAGCCTCTAGGTGGGGCAAGTGCTCAGCATTCTTAATAGGGAGAGTTATGCGAGCGTTTATCACAGGGGCGACGGGTTTTGTCGGGGCAAACTTAGCGCGGCTTTTGCTAACGCGGGGCTACGAGGTTCGGGCGCTGGTGCGTCCCGCCAGTCGTCTCGATAACCTTCATGGGCTGGGCGTTGAAACTGTTGAGGGTAATCTGTGCGACCCATCCCTGTCTGCGCTGATGCAAGATTGTCAGGTGGTGTTTCATGTGGCGGCCCACTATAGCCTATGGCAGTCTGACCGCGAACAGCTCCACTACAGTAATGTGATGGGCACCCGTAATATTTTGGCGGCAGCGCGGGAAGCTGGGGTAGAACGAACGGTTTACACCAGCTCTGTGGCGGCGATCGGGGTGCCAAAGGATGGCTCCATTGCCGATGAAACCTACCAAAGTCCCGTGGAGCGGTTGGTGGGAGACTATAAAAAATCAAAGTATTGGGCTGAGCAGGAGGCTCACGCAGCGGTTCGCAACGGTCAAGATGTGGTGATTGTGAACCCCAGTACGCCCATTGGCCCTTGGGATATTAAGCCAACTCCTACGGGCGATATTATTGTGCGGTTTCTTCGGCGGCAGATGCCGTTTTACCTGAATACGGGGCTAAACCTAGTCCATGTACAGGATGTGGCTGAGGGGCATCTGCTTGCGTTGGAGAAGGGTGAGAGGGGCGATCGCTATATCCTAGGCAATGAAAATGTGACGCTCCAGCAGATGCTGGAAACCTTGTCGGAGTTGACGGGGATGGCTGGGCCAAAGGGGACGATTCCGGCTTGGATTCCGTTGGGTGTGGCCTGGGTGGATGAAAAGGTGTTGGCACGGTTGGGTAAGCAGCCTTCGGTGCCGTTGGATGGGGTGCGGATGTCTCAGCAAATGATGTTTTATGATGCGTCTAAGGCGCGCCAGGAGTTGGGGTTGCCCCAAACGCCGATTAAAACGGCGCTACAAGAATCTGTGAATTGGTTTTTGGAGCATGATTACGCCAGCTTAGTCAAAGGCGATGGCACTTAGCTACTAGGAGAGGAGAAGGGCGATCGCCGTTGATTAAGTGAGTGGGCAAATTCTAAAACTTGTTGTTGTCGTTCTTCCGACAGATGGCTCACAACAGCCGTGACTTTTTCTGATAGAGGGAGCCAATTCTTGGTTTGCGATCGCCAGACTACTACAAATTGCTCTGGGGACAGCATACAAAGCGCTTTGGTTTCACCAGTTTTGTCAGAAAATTCAACCTCATAGTGATTTTCGCTGTAGCGCTCTACGATTGCACCCTGCGTTCCAGGCACTAGTTCAAATTCGGGGAGATGAACTAATAATTCAATCACATCAAAGAGTGCGGGGTTCGTCATGACTGTCTGCGGACGTAAAGGGTGATTAATCTGGATGTGCTACTGTTTGGCTCAACAATCCAATCTGTGCGGACGGTTTCCTGTTGCCCTTCTTCTATTCCAATGATATCTAAATCGACTTGGTATCGATCTCCATGCTCGTCGCTTCGCTGAAAGATGGCTTCAGCATCTGGGGCTTTGAGCTGAATTTGCTGGAGTAATATCCCATGATTGGCTTGTGTGAAGCCTAAATATTGTTGAAACATAAAGGCTTTATCTGCACCGACGGGGTTATCTGGGTTTAGTGCGTACTCGGTGAGTTTGCGCGGGTCAATTTGGATCTGGGTCGCAATGTCTCTGAGTTTCATCGGGAGTCAAGGGGGCGATCTCGATGCCCTGAGCCTGTCGAAGGGGAGTCGAAGCCAGCGGTAGGTTGTTTTCTAGAAATCATCTTAGTCCTCTATTCCGCTACCGCCAAAATGTCCGCCACCGTCAGCCTCAACTCAGGAAATATTGCCGAGGCGATCGCCTCTTCCACCCTAAACTGCCGCACCTGATACACTCCATCCACCAACCCATAAACACTCACCATAGGCTGCTTTGGAGAACCAATATATCGCCGTCCCCCCAACGCTCGATAATCCACGATCCAATACTCCGAGATACCTAGCAGCTCATAGTCTTCTAATTTTTTGGCATAGTCATCTTGCCAATTTGTACTGGCTACCTCCACCACCAATCGAGCCGATTCACCCCGCATAATCGTAGAAGCCTTCTTCCACAGAGGCTCTGATGCCAACTGAACGCGATCCAACACAATCAAATCCGGCACATAGCCATCTAAATTTCCCGTAGGCTTTACACAACATGTTTTAGGCATAAACCAGGGCAAATCCAGCCGCTCCATCTCTCGATCCAACTTTCGAGTGAGCATCCCGATCACTTCTTCATGGTCGCCCCTTGGTCGCACTGATACTACCTCCCCATCCATTAGCTCATAGCAATTCCCGTCCTCTGGATACCAATCCAGAAACTCTTCAAACGTCATCGGTCGTTGCAACGCTTGAATCATCATTCTGCCTCCTTAGAATGGCGATACATCGTCAATATCCCATCTTGAATCATTTGCCCTAGCTTTGACAGATCACCGCTAGGTTAGATCACAATAGCCGAGTAAATCTATTTTTCGCTTGCGTTTGTACCCACAATACGGCATGATGCCTACCGGAAAAGCGGACAGCTTGAGCCGGATTGACTTAAGCCCAATGAAACTAAGTTGCCATCAATACAGTCTTGGACTTTGCCACACCGCCTAAAGGATTTTATTAAGGTACGATCGCTCGTGAAACTAAACTGGCTCCTTCCATTAACCGCGATCGCCCTGGTTAGCCTCACGCCATCTGCCTGGGCTGGCAAACTCATTTATTGGAAATTCAATAAAGCACTCAACCGAATTGAGTTTGTCACCAACGAAGGCGTAGAGCCTCAAGCAAAATTTGTATCTTCACCAGGACGGCTGATTATTGATGTCCCCGATACCACCGTCGATAAATCTAAGCAAAAGAAAACCAGAAACGTGAACCGCTTTATTAGAGAAGTTCGCGTCGGGCAGCTCAACCGTAACACCGCTCGTCTAGTGGTTGAAATGAAGCCTCAGTATACGCTGCGGCCCAATGACATCCAGATTCGGAGTCTTTCGCCTAACCGCTGGTTTGTCCAGATTCCCGCAGCAGTATCGGTGGAGTCGCCCATCACTCAGACCTCAGGTCCCATCGAAATTAACGTAGATATGCCAGGAGGACTCCCCGATCAGATCATTACCATCGATAATCCCATTCCCCCAGGCAAACGCATTCCATTTCCAGATATGCCCCCCGTGGAAGCACCGATTCCAGTAGAGCCGCCGCCCCGCAAAAATCCAAGTCGAACACCAGTTAGAACCCCCTGGAAGCCCCCTGTCAGAACCCCCATCAGAGCGGGAGCAACCGTGGTCGCCATTGATCCCGGGCATGGGGGTGCAGATCCAGGTGCAGTGGGCATTAATGGACTCCAAGAGAAAGGCGTCGTGTTTTCAGTCAGCAGCCAAGTGGCGCAGCAGTTGCGTCGGAAGGGGATTAATGCTGTTTTAACTCGCACGGGAGACCAAGAAATTGATCTCGCCCCCCGCGTGGCAACCGCCGCTCGGGTTAAAGCCGATCTTTTTGTCAGTATCCATGCAAATTCCATTAGCCTAAGCCGACCCGACATCAATGGTCTAGAAACCTATTACTACGCCAGTGCTCAAGGTAGACGCTTAGCACGGGCGATTCATAATCGCATCCTGCGCAGTACTAATATGACGGATAAAGGCGTTCGTCAGGCTCGGTTTTACGTCATCCGCCATACCAAAATGCCTGCGGTGCTGGTGGAAATTGGGTTTGTCACAGGCTCCCAGGATGCGGCCCGACTGGCATCCCCCGCTGGACGAACGCAGCTTGCCGAGGCGATCGCCCAAGGAATCATAGATTATATCCAAGGCCAATAGCCGTGAATCCCTCGTCTAAAGCATTACTGAACCAAGCTTGTGAGAACACGGCGGGTAGACAGACTCCAAATTTTAATAGCAGGCTCATCGCTACCACTTACCAAAAACTGTCCATCATGACTAAATTTGAGCACCGTCACAGTGCCACCATGCCCTGCCAAAACCCCTTCTAGAGCGCTGGTACGGGTATTCCAGACCTTAATTATCGGTTCATTATTGTTCACTGTGGCAACGCGATCACCCAAATCACTGACAGCTATCACCGTCACCGTCTTAGGCTGCTTTTGAAACTGCTTCAATGGAGTTCCGGTCGCCAAATCCCACAGTAAAATCGAACCATCCCAACCCCCACTCGCCATCACGCGTCCGTTGAAACTAAGGCCAAGGGTATTAATCGACTCAAAAGACGAACGGTTTGCTCCACTAGAAAAACTTTTGCTCAAACGTCCCGTTGCCGTATCCCAAAGCTGGAATTTACCATCGCTACTGCTGCTAATCACCGTTTTGCCATTGGGAAAAATCCCCAATGCCTGCTCAGACCCAAGGGAATTGGACGTGATCCGAATGTTCCGACCCGACAAAACATCCTGAAGCAGCAGAACGCCCCCCCATCCGCTACTGGCAATCAGTTGCCCCCGACGGTCTGTTGCTGCGGTGCGAATTGTGCCCTCCAGCCCTCCCGTATTGTTGTTAATGAGGCTACGGATAAGTTCCTGGGTTTTGAGGTTCCACACCAGGATTTTGCCACTAACGCTGCTGCTCACTAAGGTCTGTCTATTTTCACTAATCCCTACAGAGACAATGGGTTCATAGTGATCTGAGAAGGTTTGCTGGAGTTCGCCGGACGGAAATCCCCAGACTTTAATGGTCATATCTTTACTGCCACTGGTCAGCAGTTGATTATCTTGGCTCAGGTCAAGGGCCGTAATGCTATCCCAGTGCCCCCCATGCTGAACTTCAGGCAACTTGGGTTTGCCTGAGGCCGGGATCAGCGCCCCCAGTTTAGACTTTACTTTTTTTGCGTTCGGATCCTGAAAGCCTTGTTCAAGGGATGTCTTGAGGGCTGAACCCCCTTTGCGAATCATGGTTACATCTAGGTCAGGAATGAGCAAGACGGCAAGGCCCACAATGCCCACAACAACAAAGCCTGCCCCCCATACAACAGGATTAGTCCGATTCACCCATGACATAGCCGATTGGGTGCTATTCCCCAGAGGATTCAGATATGTTGCTGCTTTCTGAAACGGAGATTGGCCTTGTTGAGATTGGTTGTGCTGCACTCCACTACCCATCGATAAAAAGCCAGAGGGTCCAGCGTAAGCGTGGGCGGCACGCGGTTTTGTGACGGTGGCAATCTTGCGCTGAGCGGGCTTTATCCGAGGGAGCGTGAGGGTGGGGCTAAACACGTCTAGGCCGACGCTTGAACGGCGATCGCACCAATAACAGCGCCCATAGATCCGACTGTAATAATGATTGTTCTCAACGTGGCACATCCGCAGATCGGTAATTGCCAACTTCAGCGCCTCACCCCAATCGTCCGCAGAGGGGCGCGCCAAGGGATTGCGATGGCCCTCGGTAAAACAGCGTTGAAAGCACACCTGAAGTTGGGGATGAATAATAGACAGGGGAATCGTATTTGGCCCAGGCTGCACCTGACTATTGGGGGCATAGGGCCAAGACCCTTGACGGATCAGCTCAGCGGGCTGGGGAGACTCACCCCGTCCAATCCATTTCCCCTTAAAGGGCTGATCTCCAAACAACAGCATGAAAATCATCACGCCCAAGCGAAAGCGATCATGAATCTCAGTTTGATCAAGGGTGGATAGTTCTTTGCCCAACAGCTCAACGGGGGTAAACCCTTCAGAACCGACTTGACAGCGATAGAGTTCCTGGGTTTGGGGATCACGGACTTGAAACGAATCCGCATCAATAACCGAAATTAAAGCGCGGCTATTCACCAGCAAATTTTGAGGCTTAACATCCCCCACCACATAGTTTTCTTCATGGAGGGACTTCAGGGATAGGGCAAAATTGAGCGCAGCGGTGTGAAGGTAGTACCAGTTAAAGCGCGGAGCCTTACGATTCCTGAGTTTTGCGTTGTAGATCAGAGACAGCTTAACGCCATCCACAATTTCCGGCATCAAAAAGCCGAGGTATTGTCCCTGAGCATTTTGCAACAGGTCTTGAGGCCAAGCAAAGGTCACATGATGGTGATGCCGCATTGGATTCTGCGGCGGATGGGCAATCATGACCCTCAGCTTTGCAATGCGTTCCGGTGTGGGGGTATGGTACAGCTTGGCCAAAAATCCTGGAAGGGTCGTCGTCCAGACCGTTCCCTCACCACTACTGGCAATCTTTTTGTCCAATAGGATGGAGCGACCAGACATGACCGAGGTTAAGACTGTGCCACTTGTGCCACTCATGGCTCCTCCGGCTGCTGACAATAGACACAAACGAGCATGGTCTTGTCATCGTCCGTCTTGGCATTGAGCCGTGGGGACTCCAGGAAGGTTTTGAGGTAAGTCTGCTGCTCTTCTGGTGTGGGAAGTTTAGTAAGACACTCTTCAAAGGGCTCAAAGAAGGGGGCGAAAGGCTCCCAGTCTTGAAGTCTAACCGCAACTCGCTCTAAGCCGTCGGTGGCAGCACATAAAAAGGGAGCCTGAACGGCTTCTACGCATACGCTCATGTAGTCGCAGGCATTTGGCGTTGTGATAAAAATGGTTTCGTTGATAAATTCGCCTTTATCAGGCTTAAATAACAGTTGGTAAGGCGCATCGGCATGGGCGCGCAACATCATCAGGCCATCCCCAATTTGCATGGCAGCGACCCAATTTGGCGTTGCAAAAAAGGCTAACAATGTACAGCCTAAGTCTCGAAGCTTGTAGTCACCGAGAATTGCCTCTTGATGGAGTGTGCATAAGATATCATCCAACATCTCAGCAAAAAATTCAGGGGCGACCTGCTCTATTTCGTCTCGGGTGGGTTCCTGAATCAATTGACGACGAAGAATCTTTGTAAGGGTCTCTAACGCAGACTCAACCGCAATCTGCGAACCGACCTCTGAGTGTTTGGCACTGCCTGCACCATCGGACACCGCTCCGATTAAGTAAGGCCCTTCAAAGCGATAGTTGCCATAGTCTTGACAGGGTAGACCACGCTGTTCATGGCGGGTACCAATTGCCGAATGAACCATCGCTTTCCAGGTCACGAAGCATCCTCAATGGGTAAAAGGGGTTTCAAGCAAACTTAAATCCTTGATCTTAGGTCGTAATTTGGCCCCAGCCGACTGGCGGTAGCGCAACCATTTCCCCCCCGACGGTGCTGGTAGAAACCCGCACCATTGAATCACTCAGCCACAAAAACATCGCTTTAAAGTCAAGGCCATTTAGCATTAACGGTGGACGCATGGGTGGCGCAATTTGGGTCAGGGTATTCATATCTGCCCCCTGAACGCCAACTGCAAAAAACGAAAGCTTGCGCTGTTTTTCAGCATCATGAAGCCTTTGAGCGGCCTGGATCCAGGGTGAACCTGGGTTAGGTGCACCGTCCGTAATTAAAAAGACCCAAGGACGATAATACTGAATGCCATTATTGCGATAGGTGGCTTTACGGGTTTCTAGCAGATCTAGTCCAAAGGTGATGGCTTCACCGATGGGCGATAGTCCATTGGCCACCAAATTAGGTGGAATCATCTGGTCAATGGTGACAAAATCTTGCACCAGTTCTACGGGGCCAAAGCCCACCACTGCTACGTCTACGCGCAGGGAAGCCTGCTCATCTTGAAGGATTGCTTCTCGAAAGGTTTTTAGCCCTTCATTGAGGGCATCAATAGGTGCTCCGGCCATGGAGCCTGAGGTATCCACCAGCAAAATAACCGGGCAGCGATTTTCTGGATTTTCAACAAATTCAGGTTGTCCGACAATCATTGATGGTTCCGATGATGGAGGTAACAAAAAACCGAAGCACAGGAAGCTTCCCCCATTGGCTTTCTGATGCTTTCATCTGATACATTAACATGCTCTCCATTCTGGCAGTGGTGTGCCAAAAGTGCAAAGTATCGATTTGTCTTAGTCTATTGTTTCGTTGAGGCGACGGAGATTTAGGACATCGCTCATTTTACGAACTTGGGCAAAAATTTGTTCGAGCTGATTGCAATGTTCAATGTCTAGGCCAAGCTGAATGAGGGCTGGACGCCCTGGGAAGGTTTTGACTTGGGCGTTATGAACATTTACTTTACTGTCGGTGAGGCGGGTCAAAATATCTTTGAGAACCCCAACTCGATCTAATACTTCAATTTGGATTTCGACAGGAAAGGTAGGCCGACGTCCTTTATTTTGGTTCGCGGTGTTCCACCGGACGGGAATTAGGCGATCGCCCGGTATCGCATCCACATTGGAGCACCCCTGGCGATGGATCGAGATCCCACGACTGCCTAGGGTGACGACGCCAATAATCGGTTCTCCGGGGACAGGATGACAGCAGCCTGCCATATGGTGCATCAACCCCTCTATCCCTAAAATCGGCGCATCGCTGGCGGTATTCGGCGGAATATTCCGATTGAGAGATGGGGTGCCCGTGGTTAAAAGAACGCTGCTGTCCGCTTCTATCCCTATCTCTGTTTTAAGGTCGGGGGACTGCTGTTTGCGAATGGTTTCCCGCAGGCGATTGACCACTAGATTAAGGGTGACTTCGCCGTAGCCTAGACCCGCCAGCAAATCTTCTGGGGCCTGGTAGTTACATCGTTCGGCGACGGACTGCATGGGGGCTGACTTGAGGAGTGCATCAAAGCCCGTCTTGCCCATTTCTTTCTCTAGCAGGTCTCGCCCGCGCAGGACGTTTTCGTCCCGATGCGATCGCTTGTACCACTGCCGAATCCGGTTACGGGCACTGGTGGTGGTGACAAAGTTTAGCCAATCTAAACTAGGATGGGCGTTCTTTTGGGTCAGCACCTCTACAATGTCGCCGTTTCTGAGCTGGGTATCCAGCGGTACCATCCGACCACTCACCCGCGCCCCACAGCAGTGATTCCCCACTTCCGTATGGATGCGATAGGCAAAGTCTACAGATGTAGCGCCTTGGGCTAAAGAAATTAGATCGCCCTTGGGGGTAAAAACATAGACCTCACTGTCAAAGAGGTTTGTCTTAATGTCATCTAGATATTCTTGGGCATCGGTCTCCTTGAGGTCACTTTGCCACTCCAAGAGCTGCCGCAGCCAGGTAAACTTATCGTCTTTCGCATTCCATTGACTGGGCAGTGAGTTACCGGACTCTTTATATTTCCAATGGGCCGCAATCCCATACTCAGAAATATGGTGCATCTCAAGGGTACGAATTTGCACCTCTAGGGGGCGACCATTGGAGCCAATCACTGAGGTATGGAGAGACTGATAGCGATTGGGTTTAGGGAGACCAATATAGTCCTTGAATCGACCTGGAATGGGCCTAAAACAGTCGTGCACCACCGCCAAGGCTCGATAGCACTCGTCATTGGACTTGACAATCACCCGTATTGCCGACACATCAAAGATTTCATGGAATTCCTTTTGCTGGCGCGCCATTTTTTGGAAAATGCCGTACAGGTGCTTAGGACGACCATTCAGCTCCAGATGCCCCAGGCCCAAAGGCTCTAAACGTTGCTGTAGGGTCTCAATGACCGTTGCTAAGTTATCCTCCCGTGTCGTGCGTTTTTCAGCGACGAGTTGCTGAATATTCCGATAATCATCAGGTTCTAGATACTTAAACGCCAGGTCTTCTAGCTCCCACTTGAACCGCCAAATCCCCAAACGGTTGGCTAAAGGCGCAAATACATCTCGGGTTTCTTGGGCAATGCGACGGCGCTTTTCGTCAGAAAGATGTTCGAGGGTGCGCATGTTGTGGAGGCGATCAGCCAGCTTTACTACAATGACGCGGATGTCCTTCGCCATCGCCATGAACATGCGGCGAAAATTTTCGGCCTGCCGCTCAGTTTTGGTGGAAAAATTAAAGGTCGAAAGCTTGGTGACGCCCTCCACCAGCTCTCGGACTTCTAGACCAAATGCTGCCTCTAAATCCTCTGAGGTGATGTCTGTGTCTTCGACCACATCATGCAAGAAGCCAGCGGCAACCATTGCAGCACTGCCGCCTAGGTCACGGAGAAGACCCGCCACCGCCACGGGGTGGGCAATATAAGGCTCTCCAGAGGCACGGTGCTGACCTTGATGGAGTTGATATCCAAAGTTAAACGCCTTGCAGATCAAGGCTCGATCTTTTTCTTCAGCAGTTTGCACTTCAGACGCGCTTGATAACAGGCAACGTTGAAGCCATTCGGGGAGTTCAACGTCTGAAGGAGCGGAATGGGCAGCAGCCGTCACATTCATGGCAGAGCGCAGGTTGTAGGGCGGTTGTTGGCTGACAGAAACGTAATTCTATCAAAGGAGGTTAAAAAATTGAAGAGATAAGTTTTAAGGACGGTACGGGGCGAAAACAGTTTATATTTTTTATTCTATTAAAACATGGTTAAGCATTGCTGTCCCTAGCGCTGTCCCCAATCCTCTTAAAGATGCCCAATCACCCTGCGCTTTCTAGGTGGCAAACCCTGGAGAATCAAATCGAAGTATTGCAGCACCTTCACCAAGGTGACGCGGTGGATGCTGCCGCACCGCCGCCGTATTTGCCATTGCTAGAGGAGCTGCGCCAACAGCTTCAAGGGCAAATGACTCATAGCTTAGAGCATCTTGTCCTGCCAGGATCGACCCAGCGCTACGTTACTGAACTGCACCGCTTGGTTCGACTATCGCTGACGGATGCTGTCCTTTGGCAGAATGCACGGTCGGTAGAGCTGCGGCAACAGCGCTTTGAACAATTGGGCGATCGCATCACCCTATTACGTCAGCATGCCCACGCTATTGTGATGGCCCTAACAGATGATTCGCAAACTGGGAGCTAGGTAAATAGAGGATTAGGCAAACATAGGAGGAGTGGGCTGGGCTGGCAAAACTTTGGCCCTAACGGCAACAACGGTTACGTTATCATGTCCATTTTCGGCGTTGGCTAACTCAATGAGTCGATAAAGACCTTGCTCTAAAGAGACCTCATTATTCAAGAGCGGGTTGAGGTATGTCGTTTGAAAACGTTCGAGCAGCTGGTTGTCGGTAAGCCCATCGGAGCAGAGTAGAAAAATACTATCTTCAGTGAGGTTGATGCTCTGGACTTCTACATTAAGAGAATGGCTCGATCGCGGGCCTAAGGCTTGGGTAAGCTGATAGGCTTCTGGGCGGGCATAGGCAACCTCCGGTGCAACGCCGCGACCAATATCGCGTTGCCCCACTTCGTGATCGACGGTGAGCTGTTGGAGTCCATGGCTATGGGTGAGCTGATAGAGGCGGCTGTCTCCAACATGGGCAAACCGGAACTGCGTATCTTGGAGAAGGGCTAGGACAAGGGTGGTTCCCATACGGCCAGAGCCGAGTCGAGTTTGAGATTCGTTTAACGTATGCAGGGTTTGATTGGCACGGAAGATGGCGTCTTTGACCGCTTCTTCCCTAGGCATTTCGGCTTGCCAATGCTCTGTGAAGAACAATGCTAGGGTTTCTGCGGCCATGCGGCTGGCCACTTCGCCTTGGGCATGTCCACCCATCCCATCACAGAGGATATACACCCCTCGCGTATAGACCTGAGACGATTCAGAATCCATGATCTGGGTGCATCGGTTGTCAATGACAAAAAAGTCTTCGTTATGGTGACGATCTGTGCCAATATCTGTAACGCCAAAAGCCTCAAGCCCCACAACCCTATTAGGCAAAATGACGGTGGGGAGTGCTTCGGTTAAATCGTCTGTGAACTGATCCTCATCTTCAAAAGGACTGTCAAACTCATTGCCCCCCAGAAGTTCTACATCAAATGCTTCAGCATCAGGAACCGTCGTTTGGCTGGCGAGAGAGTCTAGGGGCTGATTCATAATCGTATTCAAGATTGTCAAACTCTGAGTTGGCGATAGGGATGATAGGAGGGCTTGATCTTTCTTCGCTGAATGCCAAAATTCGAATACTTTAGCATGGAGTGAATTTCTATTGCGTTGAGGATGTATGAAGCTGACGCTTTGCCCAACCTTATCGTAATCAGTGCCAGGGATAAGGCCATCCGCTAAAATACTGAACTTTTGCATTCACTGTTGCATTCAACAAGGTCAAGACCTATCGAAACTTGAGTCCTAGAAGCTGATGAAGTGTTTTGATTTCTGGTTCGCTTAAGGGCCGCCACTCCCCTGGTGATAAGCCGTTGAGGGTAAGGTGGGCGATCGCCACTCGGATCAAACGCAAGGTCGGAAGCCCCACGGCTGCCGTCATCCGCCGCACTTGACGGTTGCGCCCCTCGGTCAAAGTCATCTGTATCCAGGTGGTTGGGATGGATTGGCGAACCCGAATGGGAGGATCCCGTGGAGGCACATCTGGGGGCAAGGCAAGGGGCTGTACCTGGACAGGACGCGTTTGGTAGCCTTGAATGGTAACGCCGTGGCGAAGTGCCTCCAGAGCTGCCAATTCAGGTATCCCTTCGACCTGTACCCAGTAGGTACGAGGATGACCAAACTGAGGATCGCTGAGCCGATGTTGGAGTGTACCGTGATTGGTCAGCAGCAACAAGCCTTCACTATCAAGATCAAGGCGACCCACCGGATAAACATCAGAAATGGGAACGTATTCTTTGAGCGTGGGGCGAGGATTGGCAGACGCATCGCTAAACTGGGTCAACACCCCATAGGGCTTATTGAGCAAAAGGTACGTCCACTTCATATTCCTGGGGGCATTTTGCGGGACGGGTTGGACGGGTTGGACACGTTGGTGTGGTGTCAACGTCCATCAAAGCTAAACTTTAGCAATACTCTGGACGATTTCAATAGAATTTTCACGAACTCTGGCTCCGAGACATTGAATGCTGGACTAGAGGGTATTGAAGCTAGAAATAAAACGATTAGAATTTATTCCAGTATCTTAAGAGCCTGACCATGCAGCTATCCCCACAAGAAAAAGATAAGCTCCTCATTTTTACAGCGTCATTGTTGGCAGAACGACGTAAGGCAAAAGGGCTGAAGCTGAATTATCCCGAGGCGATCGCATACATCTCCGCAGCCATCATGGAAGGTGCCCGTGAAGGACGCACCGTCGCTGACCTGATGAGTTATGGCACCACATTGCTAGGGCGTGATGACGTCATGGAGGGCATTCCTGAAATGATCCATGACGTACAGGTGGAGGCAACCTTTCCAGATGGCACCAAGCTTGTGACCGTCCATGAACCTATTCGTTAAGAGACAGATCGTGGGGTAATCCATCGGTTGGAGTACCGAATTTTGTAGGGGCGCAAGGCCTTGCGCCCCTACAGGGTGTAAGGGCTGCCCACGAGATCGGTTGGGATGGGCAAAAGATCACCTACAATAGAGAACTGTGCAAAACGCAAAGTTATGTTCTGCATACACCGCTGCCTGTAGGTTTGACGCGGCTCGTTTGCATTGTATTCGTTCTATTAGCTGAGACCTTGAGGGAAGAGCGTTGTCTAAAACACAAGAGCAATTAAAAGTAACCCAGGAAAAGCTTCCTGGCAGCCAGATTGGCCTAGAAATCGAAATCTCTCCAGAGCGATCTCGCCAAGCTTACGAGCAGACCGTCACTAAATTCATGAAGTCTGCGCAAATTCCAGGCTTCCGGCGCGGCAAAGTACCCCGTCAGGTTGTGCTTCAGCGGTTTGGCTCAATGCAGTTGAAGGCTGCAACCCTAGAAGAGCTGCTCGAAAAAACCTTTAAAGAAGCCATCCAGCAAGAAGAAATTGCGGCCCTCGGCAATTTTCAGCTTCGATCCACTTTTGATGACCTGTTGATAAAGTTTGAGCCAGGGTCTGCCATCACCTACAGCGCCAGCATTGATGTGCCCCCCACCGCCACGGTGAAGCGCTACACAGAATTTCAAGTCATTGCCGAAGAGGTCAAGTATGACCCCACTCAAGTGGATCGCGTTATTGATGAGCAACGCGCTTCTCGCTCTACCCTCATTCCCGTCGAAGGCCGAGCTGCGATCGCCGGTGACGTTGCGATCATTGACTTTTCAGGTCAATATTTCCTCGGTGAAGACAAAACAGAACCCCAAGACATTGAAGGGGGTAGCGCCGAGGATTTTCAGGTGGAGCTATCGGAAGGCCAGTTGATACCTGGCTTCATTGAGGGTGTCATTGGGATGAACCCCGAAGAAACCAAGGAGCTAGAGCTACAGTTCCCTGAAGAGTATTTCCAAGCAGAATTGGCGGGCAAGTCGGCGGTGTTCTCCGTCACGCTCAAAGAAATCAAAACCAAGGAGCTGCCAGAGCTTGATGATGAATTTGCTAAGGAAATCAGCGAATTTGACACCTTGGCTGAGCTGCGTCAGTTTTTAGAAGAGCGCTACCAGAAAGAAGCCCAAGAGAAAACTGACGAGAACGTTGAAAAGAAACTCATTGATGCCCTTGTGGAAGAGGTTGAGGCCGACCTGCCAGAAACCGTCATTGTCAATGAAACCAACTTTTTGATCAATCAACTGGCCTCCCGCTTCCAGTCTCAGGGCATGGATATCAAACGATTGTTCGCAGGGGATGCCATTGAGAACCTGAGAGGGAGCTTCCGCGAAGAGGCCATTGGACGGGTAAAGCGCACCCTGGCCTTGGCTGAAGTAGCCACTAAAGAGTCTCTCAAAATTGAGACGGAAGCCCTAGAGTCCCGTTATCAAGAGGTTTTTGACCAGATTGATGACAAAAAGAACATTGATCGCGCTCGTCTGAGAGAAGTGCTTGAAGACGAACTGCTCAAAGAAAAGGTTGTGGCTTGGCTCAAGGAGCACTCCGAAGTGACCCTGGTGGACAAAATTGAAACACCGGAACCTGCTCTAGAAGCAGTAACGGAAGCTTCAGAAGCCACCGTTGAGGCTACCGCGACCGAAGTGACTGAAGCTGAGCAACCAGAAGTATCGCCAGAAGAGCAGAAAAAGCCTGCTCGCCGTCGTACCGCTAAAGCCAAGACCACAGAAGAATAAAGCTAGAGTGCTTGCTGCCCAGCATTCCTTGCGAGGTGACAGCAGAACCCGATTGATCGGAGAAAGCGGATTGAGCAATAGTTAAGGCATAATGAAGTGAAAGCGGGTTGTAGCGTTGCTCAACACGTTTTAATCATGTTCTTTCGCTATTGCTCAGCCGACTCTTTCCTTATTCCTTTTGAAGTAGAGCAGACGCGCATATGCTTTTTTCTCAATCTCGCGTAACGCGCTCATCAGGACATGATGACAGCTTCAATCCCCCCCAGGCGATCGTGCCGATGGTGGTGGAGCAATCCGGTCGAGGTGAGCGAGCCTTTGATATTTACTCCAGACTGCTGAGAGAACGAATTGTGTTCCTGGGCAGCAATGGTTCTTCTCGCGGTATTGATGACTCCGTTGCTGATGCAATTGTTGCTCAGCTTCTGTTTCTAGATGCCGAAGATCCAGAGCAAGACATTTACCTCTATATCAACTCTCCTGGTGGCTCCATCACGGCGGGCATGGCAATTTTTGATACCATGCAGCACATCCGTCCTGACGTGTGCACCATTTGTTTTGGGTTAGCCGCCAGCATGGGAGCCTTTTTGCTCTCGGCGGGTACACCTGGCAAACGGATGGCCTTGCCACACTCTAGAATCATGATTCACCAGCCCCTTGGCGGTGCTCAGGGGCAAGCGCGGGATATTGAGATCCAGGCCAAAGAGATCATGTATCTCAAAGACCAGCTCAATCAACTGATGGCGGAGCATACCAAGCAGCCCTTAGATCGCATTGAAGCCGATACGGATCGGGATTTCTTTATGTCCCCCGATGAAGCCCAAAAGTATGGCTTGATTGACAAAGTTTTGACCCGTCAAGAGTTTGTTAAGCAACGTCAGGCTGTCAGTTAATAACCCTCAACGTCTCGCAGGCAGTGGCTATGTCTAAGTATGACTCCCATCTCAAATGCTCCTTCTGCGGGAAATCCCAAGAGCAGGTTCGCAAGTTAATTGCCGGCCCAGGAGTCTACATTTGTGATGAGTGTGTTGATCTCTGTAACGAAATCTTAGATGAAGAGTTGTTTGAGTCTGGCCCTAGTGCTGCTCAAGCCTCTGCACCCACTGCCCGTAGAGAAGCAGCAGCAGTGGAGCGCCGTCGCTCCACGCCACGCTCTGCATCGCGTCTGTCGCTGAATCAGATCCCGAAACCACGGGAAATTAAGAACTATTTAGACGAGCACGTCATTGGTCAAGATGAGGCCAAAAAGGTTTTATCTGTAGGGGTCTATAACCACTACAAGCGCCTCAGTTTACTCCAAAGCGGTGAGGTTGACAGCAGCTTAGAAGATGCGATCGAACTGCAAAAGTCTAATGTGTTGCTGATTGGGCCAACGGGCTGTGGCAAAACGCTACTGGCTCAAACCCTGGCAAAAATGCTAGATGTACCCTTTGCCGTTGCCGATGCCACTACCCTTACTGAAGCGGGTTACGTGGGTGAGGATGTTGAAAATATATTGCTGCGGTTGCTTCAGGTGGCTGACCTAGATGTAGAAGAAGCCCAGCGCGGCATTATTTATATTGATGAAATTGATAAGGTTGCCCGCAAGAGTGAAAACCCTTCGATTACCCGCGATGTGTCTGGAGAAGGGGTACAGCAGGCGCTCTTGAAAATGCTGGAGGGCACTACGGCCAACGTGCCACCTCAAGGTGGACGAAAGCACCCCTACCAGGACTGCATTCAGATTGATACCACCAATATTTTGTTTATTTGCGGTGGCGCTTTTGTTGGCTTAGACAAAATTATTGAGCAGCGCACGGGTCGCAAGTCGATGGGCTTTGTCCAAGGTGAGCCGATGCCTCGAGAAGTCCGTGCTGCTACGTCCCTGCGTCACCTCGCCCCTGAAGATTTGGTGCGGTTTGGGATGATTCCTGAGTTTATTGGTCGGATTCCAGTCGTGTCTGTGATCGATTCGCTGGATGAAGAGACGCTCTGCAAGATTTTGACAGAGCCACGCAATGCCCTGATCAAGCAGTACCAAAAGCTGATGAATATGGACAATGTGCAGCTAGAGTTTCATCCTGATGCCATTGTGGCGATCGCCCGTGAAGCCTACCGCCGCAAGACAGGGGCGCGGGCACTCAGGGCGATAGTAGAGGAACTGATGCTGGATATTATGTATGAGCTACCTTCACGCAAAGATCTAACGCGCTGTGTGATTACGCCGGAGATGGTGGAGCAGCGGTCTTCTGCGGAGCTATTGATGCACCCTTCCTCCATTCCAACACCAGAATCTGCCTAGTTATTGAGTTTTTGATATGTCCTACGTAACGATCCGAGAGGTTCCCCACTACTATGAGTGGATTGCGTCCTCGGAACCCATGCCCTCTGACAAGCCTGTGATGGTTTTTTTGCATGGGTGGGCGGGGTCTGCTCGGTATTGGCGATCAACGGCTGAGGCGCTGAAGCCATATTTTAATTGCTTGCTCTATGATTTGCGCGGGTTTGGGCGCTCTAAGGAACCTACCTCAGATCGGACTGTTTCTATTACACCTCAAACCGCTTGGGACGATTACAATCTTGAAACCTATGCAGACGATTTAGATGCGCTGTTGACTGAGCTAAAGCTGGATTCTGTTTATCTCAATGCCCATTCGACTGGGGCTTCTGTAGCGGCGTTGTTCTTGAACCGCTATCCAGAACGGGTGATGAAGGCGATTTTGACCTGTAATGGAATTTTTGAGTACGACGCGAAGGCGTTTAGTCAGTTTCATCAGTTTGGGGGCTATGCCGTGAAATTTCGGCCCCAGTGGCTTGCCAAAATTCCAGGAATTGATCGGATGTTTATGGCGCGGTTTTTGCACCAGTCGATTCCAAAATCTGAGCGTGTGGCGTTTTTAGATGATTTTTTGATGGCGGATGAGTCGGCGGCGTTGGGAACCATGTTTACGGCGGTCAGTAAGCATGCGTCTGAAACGATGCCCGAGGAGTTTGCTCAACTGAAGGTGCCGACGCTATTGGTTTCTGGAGAATTTGACCAGATTATTCCAGCCGCGATGGGGAAGCAGGCGGCAGATCTTAACGAAGATCAGATTGAGTTTGTGGTGATTCCCAAGACAGGACATTTCCCGATGTTGGAGGATCCTGAGGGGTATTTGCAGTGTGTGAATGAGTTTTTAGGACGATAGCTACGCACCAAGAGTCCTTCTCAGCCTACATAAATTCGATGTTAAACAGCCAAAGGGGATAAAGTGATGGAATCTGCCGTGACGAGTCCAGTCCGTTGGACAACAGAGAATTTGGCGATGTTTGAGGGCGATCGCGTTAATCGCCATGAAATTATTGATGGAGAATTGTTTGTGACGAGAGCGCCGGATTGGAAGCATCAGGCAGTGTGCATCAATATTGGAACGGTGCTGAAGCTTTGGTCTGATGAGAGTGGGTTGGGTCAAACTGCCATTAATCCTGGTATTGTGCTTTCGGAATCAGATAATGTGATTCCTGATGTGGTTTGGGCTAGTAATGAACGGCTGGAACGGTTGCTGGATGAGTCTGGGCATTTAACGGCTGCGCCTGAGCTGGTGGTTGAGGTGTTGTCTCCTGGTAGAACAAATGAACGGCGGGACAAGGAAGCTAAGTTGAAGTTGTACTCGGTTCAAGGGGTTTCTGAGTATTGGATTGTAAATCTTCTGGAGCAAAGTGTTGAGGTTTATCGGCGGGAAAATGCTGTGCTAAAGCTGGTGGCTACTTTATACCGCCAGGATGAACTGACGAGTCCTATTTTGACGGGTTTTAGTTGTGCGGTTAACAAGTTTTTTTAAGGGTTTTGGGCTAGTTTTTAATCCGTGTGGCTGAGGTTTTTGAGATAAGATTTAGGGAAAGTGTTGTTACGGCCTAATGTCCGCACATGCAAATCAATGTTGAAATACCAGATGATTTGGCGTTTCGCTTAAGTTCTATGCAAGATCAGCTTCCGCAGATTTTGGAGCTGGGTTTGCGCGAGTGGAATGCAGATGCTCAATCGGGTTTTTCTGGCTTGTCGGCGGTATTGGAGTTTTTGGCAAGTCTCCCGTCTCCAGAGGAAATTTTGGCGCTGAAGCCGTCTGAGGAGTTGCAACAGCAGGTTGAAGGGTTGCTGGAGAAAAATAAGCGGGTTGGCCTAACGGCGGTGGAAGAACGTTTGTGGCAACAGTATGAGTATGTTGAGCATCTTGTGCGGATTGCAAAGGCGAAGGCGTTGCTTAAGCTGAGCGCATCGTCCAAATGACTCATAAAGCGCTAAAGCCTCTAGGCTAAAGATGATCTTGTCCTACAGTGGGGCTGTTGCGATGACCCAAGCAAAACCAAGGATTGCAACGTTTGCAGAGTATTTATCCTACAGCGATGAGCTGGAAGGGTGTTTCCATTTGATTGATGGGGAGTTACGTGAGTTGCCGCCGGAAAGTGAACGAAATGATTGGATTGCGTTGGTCTTAAGGGATTGTCTGATTCCGGGGGTGAGTCGTCGTCTGATTCGTCTAGGGAAGTGTGAAATCCAGGTTCCTGTTCTGCAAAGGGGAGATACCCAAAATCGGTTTCCTGATTTGGTTATTTTGCGAGAGGAGCATTTAGAACTGACTCAATGGCGGCTCACCATTACCCTTGATATGCCGCCACCTCGAATGGTTGTGGAAATTGTCAGTCCTGGTAAGACAAATCGAGATCGAGACTACTTGAATAAACGGGCGCAATATGCGGCGATCGCCATTCAGGAGTACTGGATTGTTGACCCAAAAACTCAGACTATTTTGGTACTAGCGCTAGACAACGATGGCTATAGAGAGGTTGGGCAATTTCAGGGGGACGAGAGAATTGTTTCTCCCTTGTACTCCAGTCTAATATTGACGGCTGAACAGGTCTTTCAAACGGAAAATTAGGATTATGGCAATGCGCATTACCAAGCATCCTGTCGTACACCACTCAAGTCTTGTTCTAGATCTTCGATTTCGTAATGAATGCAGATGCCGCGATCGCCTATGAGTTGTTGAAATTCAATTTGATGCAGCCCAGCCAGTTGACTGGCGCTGCCAAGGGTAATGCGCTGCTGCCGAAAGAGGGCGATCGCCAGTTCGGTGCGGAGGTCTGTTTCGCTGATTTGCAGGGTATCAGGCAGATCAATTGTGATTTGCATTGTTTAGGCTCCAGGAGCAGGGTGTGCAAAGAAAAAATTAGGTGAGATAGCTATGGCAACAGCTCGAAGCTTTGGCAATGTTGAGGCCGAAACAGCCTGAAGTCTCGCTGATCTAAGGTCAAAATTGTGGTGATGCTGGGGCGACCATTTTCAACTTAATCCTGAAAATGGCGAAATTATTGCACTGACAGCGATAGGACGGGTGACGGCACGGTTGCTGCGGGTGAATCGTCGGGAGCGCGTGGAGGAGCGAGGGTTATTGCAATACTGTTCGGATAAGAGGCAAAGACCTTGCACTCGCCCCCTAAATCCCCCAAAATTGGGGGACTTTGAGTTCAGAACCCCCTAGAATTGGGGGGCTGGGGGGCAAGTGCAAAGATGATTAAACTTAACCGAACAGTA
>JANLSD010000411.1:0-9735 GCA_031362245.1 Acaryochloridaceae cyanobacterium OTE_25_metabat_464
CTCAGTGGAAAATTTTACAAGAAGAATCGCCTGGTAGGCGTGTTGTAGTGGTAACGGAGAACCTAAGAGACCTTTCCCGTTTTGCCGATGCTGATTCTTGGAAAAATATAAGTCTTTAGGTTTTTTAAAAATTAACCATACTGCGTCGCGCCCGAATCAGAAAATCGTTGGCTTTGGCATAGTCTGGGCGCTCTGGCAGTTTAGTCGTTGTAAACGCCGCATCAAATTCTTGATGAAGCCGCAATCGCCGAGCATTGACCTCATCCCAAGCCATCTGCTCATGCTTAATCGCCAACGGTTGAGATCGATGTTCCTCCATCCGCACTGGAACAACGCCCTCCCTCAGTAGCGCAATCCCAGACAGCAACAGCCGGATCAAATGCATCGCGTGTTTCCAGTGAATTTGGTCGTGATTGCGCAGATCCTGCTCTAGCTTTTTGAACTGCGACAACACATAGCCGTTGTAGGTCTGGTACACCAACTGTGAGAGGAAATGCGATCGCATATCCAGCAACTCCTGCGCCAGTGGTGTTGTCAGCTCCACCAACGGCGAGTACAAACACTCCAAAACATTCGGATTTGCCTTGAGCGCCAACACAATAAACTTTTGCAGCTCCCAGTAGCACTCCTGGGTTTCGTTTTGCTCCAGTTGCTCAGGGATGCCATAAAGCGACCAATGCAGCTCCGCTGGAGGCAAGTAGATGCCCCGCAAATCCGTATCTGAGGCATCGTCTTCTAAACCATAGGCTCTAGAACCCACCACACAGCGATAGATGACATGCTCGTAAAGGTTATACTCCGTGAGTTGAGAGGGCGTTCTCTCAATCCCTTCCGCCTGGAAATGCTTGCGAATGCTAAACTCATGGCGCTTGAGGCTGATCACCTGACCATTGGGTAGCCGAATTTGATAGGCATGGGAGCCATCCGTGGGCGACTGAGTAATCACCCCCACTGCGCCCTTGAGACAGGAGGGTTCACCCGCTATCGTTTGGCGATCAATGCGGCTGACCACTTGAGTGCCCACAGATAAAACTAGATTGAAAGGGGCAGGGGTATGGATGGAAGAATTCATCGGAATGGGAAATACGTTTTGTAGTATTTGTAGTATTTGTAGTATAACTGTAAATTAGTGGCTGTGGCTTTGTTGTAGGATGCCCCAAAACTGCGTGAGTGTGTGGTGAGGATGATCGCCTTTCTATCGACTAAGCGCACACCATTGTTTTTGTGCTCTGCGATCGCATTTTTGGCAGCACAGGCAAACAACTGAAGGTCTGGAATCTCCAAGCTGCTCAGCTAGAAGCTGTTTTGGATATGGAGCCGATGGATCATCTCGTGATATCAACCGATGGCCAACGATTAGCGGGGCTGAGCAGCGATGTTAATCCAGATGGCGTTCAAATCAAGGTGTGGCAGATTCCATCCCAATAGGTTAAACATTGCCATTGTGATAATCCTGAATCGCCTTTACATCCAAAGGGTCGGACTGCAATGCTCGAATGGCTGCCGCTGTCGCTTTTGCCCCTGCAATGGTCGTCACAATGGGGACTTTGTACGTTAAAGCTGATCGCCGAATTAACCGCCCATCGGCCTGGGCTTCTTCCCCAGAGGGCGTATTCAAAATGAGCTGGATTTGGCTATTTTTAATTCCATCCAAGACATGGGGGCGACCTTCATGAAGTTTGAACACTAGCTCAACCTCTAAGCTCGCATCTTGCAAAACCTTACGGGTACCAGAGGTGGCGATCGCCTTAAAGCCCATCGCAATCAAGTCTTTGACCACGGGAATAATCGCGTGCTTATCGCGATCATTCATGGTCACAAACACAGTGCCCGAGAGCGGAATCTTTTGATTGGCGGAGAGCTGCGCCTTCGCATAGGCACGACCAAAATCTTGGTCAATGCCCATTGCTTCGCCTGTGGAGCGCATTTCTGGCCCTAAAATTGTGTCGGTGCCAGGGAATTTCTCGAAGGGAAGGACGGCTTCTTTGACCGAAATGTGGGTCGGAATTTTCTCTTCTGTAATGCCCAAATCAGCCAAGGTTTTGCCAGACATCAGCCGTGCCGCAATTTTAGCCAGGGGTCGCCCGATCGCCTTAGACACAAAGGGCACAGTCCGCGAGGCACGGGGGTTGGCTTCAATAATAAACACCTGCTCCCCTTGCACTGCAAACTGAATATTCATCAGGCCAATCACCTTAAGGGCTTTGGCAAGCTGAATCGTCCAAGTGCGGATTTGGTCGAGGACGGGGGCGCTCAAAGACAGGCTGGGCAGAGTACAGGCAGAGTCGCCAGAATGGATGCCTGCCTGCTCGATGTGTTCCATGATGCCGCCGATGACCACGGCTCCGGTATGGTCGGCGATCGCATCCACGTCCACCTCAATGGCGTTCTCTAAAAACTTGTCGATCAGGATGGGATGATCTGGCTCAATCTGAACGGCGTAGGTCATGTACCGCTCCAGTTCTGCGTCAGAGTAGACAATCTCCATGGCCCGACCGCCCAAAACGTAGCTGGGGCGAACCACCACAGGGTACTGAATCCGTTGGGCAACGACTAGGGATTCCTCAAAGTTGCGGGCGATGCCGTTGGCGGGTTGGGTGATGTTGAGTTCCCGCAGGATTTTCTCAAACCGCTCTCGATCTTCTGCGGCATCGATGGAATCTGGTGAGGTGCCCCAGATTTTGGGGGATGAAGCGGATGAGGGCATAGAACGCAGAAACGCCTGCAACGGCACCGCCAACTTCAAAGGCGTTTGTCCGCCAAACTGAACAATAATTCCCTCAGGGTTCTCCGCTTCTAAAATATTGAGCACGTCTTCTCGGGTTAGTGGCTCAAAGTACAGGCGATCGCTCGTATCGTAATCCGTCGAAACCGTCTCGGGGTTGGAGTTGACCATGATGGTCTCAAACCCATCTTCGCTGAGGGCATAGGCGGCGTGACAGCAGCAGTAGTCAAACTCAATCCCCTGCCCGATGCGGTTGGGGCCAGAGCCTAAAATCATCACCTTGCGGCGGGTGGAGGGCAGTACCTCGGTTTCGCCCTCGTAGGTGGAGTAGTAGTAAGGCGTGAGGGCTTCAAACTCTGCCGCGCAGGTGTCTACGGTCTTGTAGGCGGGTACCACGCCCAGGGCTTTGCGATAGGTGCGCACCTCATCTTCTGTGGTGTGGGTGGCGTAGGCAATTTGGCGATCGCTAAACCCTTGCTGCTTAATGCCCCACAGGGTATCCCGATCCAGTGCCGTGAGCTGAGACTGCTTTAAGAAATTTTCCGTTTCTAGCAGATCCTCCATTTCGTTGAGGAACCACGGGTCAATGCCAGTGATTTCGTAAATCTCTGCTACGCTCATCCCGGACTGCATGGCGTGACGCAGGGTATAGATCCGGTCGGGGTTTGGGGTACGCAGTCCAGCGCGGATTTGGTCGGGGCTGGGCAATTCTTCAGGGCGATCGCAGCCCCAGCCAAAGCGCCCACTTTCCATAGAGCGCAGGGCTTTTTGAAAGGATTCCTGGAATGTTCGCCCGATCGCCATTGCCTCGCCCACGGATTTCATCTGAGTGGTCAAGGTTGGTTCTGAGCCAGGGAATTTTTCAAAGGCAAAGCGGGGGATTTTGGTGACGACGTAATCAATGGTGGGTTCAAAGCTGGCGGGGGTTTTCTTGGTGATGTCGTTGGGGATTTCGTTGAGGGTGTAGCCGACCGCGAGTTTTGCGGCAATTTTGGCGATCGCAAACCCCGTGGCCTTAGATGCCAGCGCCGAAGACCGCGACACCCGTGGATTCATCTCAATCACAATCATGTCGCCTGTGACGGGGTTCACGGCAAACTGGATGTTAGAGCCGCCTGTCTCTACGCCAATTTCACGAATGATTTTAATCGAAGCATCCCGCAGGCGCTGATATTCTTTGTCGGTGAGAGTTTGCGCGGGGGCGACGGTAATGGAATCCCCTGTGTGAACGCCCATCGGGTCAATGTTTTCAATGGAGCAGATAATGACTACGTTATCGGCTAAGTCCCGCATCACCTCTAGCTCATACTCTTTCCAGCCAATGAGAGATTTCTCGATCAAGATTTGGGAGACGGGGCTTGCGTCTAGGCCAGATTGGGCAATTAACTCAAATTCTTCTTGGTTATAGGCAATGCCGCCCCCCGTGCCGCCCAAGGTAAACGCAGGCCGGATAATAAGTGGGTAAGTCCCAATCTGTTTGCCAATTTCACGGGCTTCTTGAAAGGTTTCGGCTAACCCTGACGGGCACATGGGTACGCCAATGCGCTCCATTGCTTCTTTGAAGAGCTTACGATCTTCTGCCATTTCGATCGCCGGAAGCTTGGCCCCAATCAACTCCACGCCGTAACGCTCTAAAACTCCTGTTTTGGCGAGGGTCACGGCCAGATTCAACGCGGTTTGTCCGCCCATCGTCGGCAGCAGCGCATCGGGACGCTCCTTGGCAATAATCTTCTCGACAATGTCTGGAGTCAGCGGCTCAATGTAGGTACGATCCGCCGTTTCTGGATCCGTCATGATGGTGGCTGGGTTGGAATTTACCAGTACCACTTCATAGCCTTCGTCTCGGAGTGCTTTACAGGCTTGGGTGCCGGAATAGTCAAACTCACAACCCTGACCAATCACAATGGGGCCAGAGCCAATCAACAGAATTTTGTGAAGATCATTACGACGGGGCATAGGCTTGCACGGATAGGTTCAGCAGGGGGCAGGGCAGGGCACGAATCTAGGCACAAAAACGCTCCAGAGCATTGAACCGATACCCATTTGGATTATAGGGTTGGATTCGCTGCGCTGGAGAAAATCTTAGGCTTCCTCTGCGCCCTCATTAGAGTACTACAAAAGCTCTGCGGCAAAAGTTTGGCGCAAACGGTTGGGTCTGGTTTCTCGATTTTTGATGAAGACAGGACATTGAGCACTTAGCTTAAGGCCAAAACGCATTCATTGGTTTGATACACTAAAAATTACCGTTGCGAAATAGTCCGATGACTCTCGCTAAATCCTTATTGACCCTTGCAGCGTTTTTGGCTCTCCCTGAAACTGAACCTGCTAGTGAGTATATTGGCGGAGAGATTCTGCAAAAAGTCATGCCAAAAACAAAGCATAGTCGGTTGCAGCTTAAACTCTGCAATGCGATTAATGATGTAGCTGAACCCACTCGGATCGCTTATGCTTTTCCAGAACTTCGGTGTACGTTTGGTAATCGGTCTATTGTCCCTGATATTGCCATTTTGTTTTGGGCGAAGATCCAGTGGGATAAGGCAGGCGAACCCATTGACGATGTTACAATTGCGCCCGATTGGATGATTGAAATTCTTTCCCCTGACCAAAGCTCTAATCGGGTAACTCAAAAGATTCTCTATAGCCTTGAACACGGGACGCAATTGGGATGGATGTTAGACCCATCCGATCGATCAATTTTGGTGTTTTTGCCGAACCAATTGCCCGTTTTTTATGAAGGGGGCGATCGCCTCCCTGTCCTCCCCCCAATTGCCCTAGAACTCACCTGCGAGCAAATTTTTGACTGGTTGAAAATGAATCCTACTGCCTCTTAGATTGCGACTTTGTCTTAGGGAAAATAGGTTTGTAGATAACTCAACGTCAATTGCTTGGTCTCTGCCACTAGTCGCTGGCGAAAGTTTGGCTCCTGACTAAGGGACAACCACAACAATGTCCCAATTGCCTTCACCAGTACAAAGGCGATCGCCTCATAATCCGCAGCGTCCAGATCCCCATAACGTTGAGCCAAGGACGTTGCAAAATCTTCAATGAGCTGGGCATCGGCAGCCGCTTCGATTTCATCGAGTTCTGGCATTGTCCCCTGCACCTGCATGAAGATGGCATGGTAGCCGGGACGATCCGTGAAAAATTGATCTGTGGCGCTAATAATTCGATCCACATAGCTTTCTAAGGGGAGCTGTGTCATTTCATCGGGGTCTAACTCGACAAAGCGTTGGTGGAGCATTTCTCCATAGCGCAGGGCTAAGGCTTGCAGAATGGCGGCTTTGTCTGGGAAGAACTGATAGAGCGACCCGATGGGGACTTTGGCACGAGCGGCGATCGCATTTGTCGTCGTGGCGTTATATCCCTCTGCGATAAACATCTGTTCCGCCACATCCAAAATCTGGTTCACCCGCTCCTGGCTCCTGGCCTGTCGTGGCTGTCGCCGCATTCCAGAGGGTTTTGCTGAATCTATTGCCATTGCATTGACATGCCCTAAATGATACGTGAGCGTTACTCATATTTTTCTTGACAGAACATGAGTATTGCTCGTATTCTATAAAAGTGAGTAATGCTCATATATTAACTGAGTTTGTCTAGGGAGGCGATCAATTCCTTGATTCGATCTTTCCTAATTCTCTGGAGATTTTTGCCATGAACCCAATCCAAATGCTGCGGCTGTTCAAGTCTTTTGTTGCCATGCTGTTTGGCGATGAAAGCCTGCAAGCGGTAGGCAAGATGTCCGATGCGTTGGTTGCAACTCCAGCGTTCGATCTCGCGGCTCAACACTTAATGCAAGATCCTGTCTGCGCTGTGCTGATTCGCGATCGCTATATTCCCCCCGCCCACGATCTCAACAAGTTACTCGCTTATCCTCGAAATTCCCTCGGCTACATCTATGCTGTAGCGATGAAAAAATCGGGACTTGACCCCAACTTACATGCCGGGATGTCCGCTGAGTCGGATGCTCAGTATGTGGAGTTGCGCCTGAGCCAAACCCACGATATTTGGCATGTTTTGACTGGCTTCGATACATCAGGGATTGGTGAAATTGGCTTGCAGGCGTTTCATCTCCCTCAGTTTCCCTATCCTCTGGCAACCATGCTGATTGCAAATGCTTTGATGTCCAGTACGCTGTTTGCGCCTAAAGAATTGCCCCAGTTGCTAGGGGCGATCGCTCAAGGATGGGAGATGGGCCAAGTTGCCAAGCCTTTGTTTGCACAAAAGTGGGAGGAAGCATGGGAGAAGCCCCTGGCACAATGGCAGGCGGAGTTAAACATTCAGCCTATCCAGAGGTAAAGGGCCGTGAAACCGCTTTTGCAACTGCCTAACTTTCGTTGGCTCTGGTTGGGACAAACCTTTATTCTGTGTGCGTCTCAGTTCTGGTTTGTGGCCTTAACCTGGCTGGTGCTGCAACAAACGGGTTCAGGCTTTGCTCTTGGCACTGTGTTGATGGCAGCCGCCATTCCACGCGGGCTTTTTATGCTGATTGGCGGGGCTGTTAGCGATCGCCTCCCCGCAAACGCTATTGCTGCCATTGCCGCATCTGTTAACACTGTTTTGATTGGATTGGTTGCAGCGCTGCTTTTTGTCGATGCGTTTCAGCTCAACGGGTTGATTCTGATTGCTGCTCTATTTGGCTTATCGGAAGCCTTTCTGTATCCCGCCATTCTGGCTCTGTTGCCTCAGTTAATGAGTAAGTCGCGCCTAGGACAAGCCAATGCTTGGATGCAAGGGAGCGAACAAATCACTAACGTCATTGGCCCTGCTGCGGCTGGAATTATTATGGGTGCGCTGGGTCTACCGATCGCCTTTGCCATTAAGACATCTCCAGAGCCTGTAGCCCATATCCAATAGGGCTTTATGCTTTTTACCAAAAGGGTGCCCACTGGCTGAAACCTCCATTCTTCGTTCAAAATTCAATTTCAAGGAAAAATTATGCGATCTCTAAAAGAGAAATTTTTACTCGAACTAGTCTTCTAGCAAGAATTTCAGGCTTAGTTTATATTATGGAGATGTCTAACAGGTCTATTACTTCGGATGCGGGTTTATTTCTGATCTCAACGGTAGATCGCACAGTTCGTCTATCTCAACAGAGGTGCCTGTCTATTTTGATTTAACCTCTTGCAGGTTAAATCTCAAATAGCTTGACATAATGGGCTTTCAGCCAATTTTTCAACAATAGAATTATTGTCGCCAAAAGCCATTCATAGCTTAAAAACAAGTCCTACCAGTTGATTCGACTTTTTTGCCTTTTTATCATTGCAACTAGGAAGTATTTCAATCCCGTTGCTTCGATGCCATGACAATTTCTAGGAAGTAGCTGAGCATGATTATGAAACTGGCGGAGCCTGGGCGTTCTTTAATTCATTGAGTTCCAGTTGGAACATTGAAATACCAGCGTCTACCCATCCGGCTACCTCCGCAAGTAACTTGTCGAGTGTGAATTTTTCAAAACGGGTATTGAGTGTCGCCAAGACTGTCATGATGATGCCTCGGCGATTTGCTCCATTTTCACTTTTGCTCGTTCTGCCGCCCTTACGAATTTCCGCTAAGGGACGAAGATTGCGTTCACTACGGTTATTGGTTGCTTCAACGTCTGGATGCTCAACAAAGACAAATAATGATTCTATGCCTTTGATGAGTTCATTTTGGAGCCGAATAAAAGTCGCTTCGTCCGTCGGTGTCTTGAGTGGGTCAATCGTCTGACCAGAGCGGTTACATAGCTTGATAATTCGTGCTTTGAGTTCTTGCACTTTATCTTTGCGCCCTACGCCCAGACGTTGGTCTCGTTGAAAACGAACGGCCTGTTGATAAATGTCGTACAGCTCTTCTAAAAACGCTGCATATTGCCGTTCGTCAGGATGCTGTAGCATCAGTTTGATTGCTTTACGCAGTAGATGTGCCCAACAGAGTTGATGTGTCTTGAACAGATTTTTATAGGCTCCGTAATCATCCGAAACCCCAATGCCGTTAAATATCTCTCCCAGTATTGTTTGCGCCTCTGCTTTAGCGCGTCCCACTCCGCACCGAAATAGGATGTGCAGTGTCGTTGAGAATGCCCAAGTGTAACAAGCCTGTTTGCCAACTTTCCAGCCTGTCTCATCAATGTAAATCACCATTTGAAGCGCCAGCAGTTGAGAGATCGTATCGTATTGGTCTGACCAATCCGTACTCAACTGCGTCAACAATGAGTCAGCCTGTGATTTGGGTAGATCTAAGCCTGTAAAAAACCGCATCACATCACAGACATGGTCGATTGAGATTCCAATCCAATAATGCAGAAACGCCACTATTAGAATGATTTCCAAGCCATATTCACTCCGTCTATTGCGCAGTCCTGGTACGGTTGGCGACGTTTTGGATTCAGCTCGCCCAAAAATGTTGTAACGGACGTATTCTGACTTTCCGCCAATGATCCGCCATGCATATTGCTCTGCCTGGAGAACACAATCTTCAGGTTCTGCTGTAGTGGGATAGATATCAACTGTGGCGGTGACTAGAGTTTGCTTCTGTGTCCGATTGCGACGCCCCGTTGATTTATGGCGACTTTTCCGGTTGACTTGCTTTTTCTCAAGGCTGTATTTTAATTTGAATTCAGGCTTCTTCGACCCTTTAGATGCACCTTTTGAATTGAGTAATTCTTTAAGTCGTTTGATCTCGTTCTCTAGCTCTTGATTGCGCTGTGTCAAGTCATCATTCTGCTCTAACAGCTTTTTATTTCGCTGCTGTAACTTCGATAACTCAGCTTCGTACTTAATCGCAAGCATGGACGGGTTAGAACGACTGTTTGAAATGACTTGAGCAGTAATCTAGCACGAAGGTCTGACCCTTTTCCCTTCATGCCAAGGATACAGAAACATATATATTTAATTCTTCAAGAAGACTTACACTTCTCAACTCTGAGACCCTTAAAAAGGGTAGTATTTTTCTTGAGTGTTTTTACATGCTCCGAAAAGCTATTACGGGATAGAGCTTAAAGCGGGACAAATGTGTGGATTTCAAAGAAAAAC
>JANLSD010000256.1:0-8234 GCA_031362245.1 Acaryochloridaceae cyanobacterium OTE_25_metabat_464
GGACATTCAATTGAGTGACGGCATCAGTTTTGAAATATTTGAAGATTTTCAACTCAAATGCCCCGTCATTTTTACCACCGCTTATGACGGGGCATTTGAGTTGAAAATCTTCAAATATTTCAAAACTGATGCCGTCACTCAATTGAATGTCCATAAACATCAAATCGGGTTCGGCATTGGCGGTCTGGCTTTGCTTGGCGGGGACTGGGTTAAGGTAGAAGTCCGACAACAGCGCAAACAAATCGCGATCAGGCGTGTCGTTGGGCACTACACCTTCAGGCCGCGCCAAAATTTGGTCGGCGATGTTGAGGTAGTAGTCGCAAACGTAGTCTAGGGAAGGATCCGTCTCCGCCATTTCAAACAGGGTTTTACCTTTAACACGGGAGACGCGAATGTCTTCGATGAGAGGCAATACTTCAAGCACGGGCATGGGCACGGCTTCAATATATTTTTCGATGAGGTCACGCTTGGAGGTACGATTTCCAATCAGTCCAGCGAGGCGAAGGGGGTGAGTCCGTGCTTTTTCGCGGACTGAGGCTGCAATCCGGTTGGCGGCAAATAGTGCGTCAAAGCCGTTGTCAGTCACAATTAGGCAGTAGTCGGCGTAGTTGAGGGGTGCGGCAAATCCACCACACACCACGTCGCCCAGCACGTCAAACAAAATTACGTCGTATTCGTCAAAGGCATTCAGTTCTTTGAGCAGTTTGACGGTTTCACCCACAACGTAACCGCCGCAGCCTGCACCCGCTGGAGGGCCACCGGCTTCCACACAGTCTACGCCGCCGTAGCCTTTGTAGATCACGTCTTCGGGCCACACGTCTTCGTAGTGATAGTCTTTGGCTTGAAGGGTATCAATGATGGTGGGGATCAAAAAGCCCGTGAGGGTAAAGGTGCTGTCGTGCTTGGGGTCACAACCAATTTGCAATACTTTTTTGCCCCGACGGGCCAACGCCACAGAAATATTGCAGCTTGTGGTTGACTTGCCAATTCCGCCTTTGCCGTAAACTGCGAGTTTCACGTTTCATCCTCTCAAATAGGGTTCTGTCTCAAACACGATTCCTAGGCAGTCTGCTGTAAACCCAGGGTGAAGAGGTGTGCATCCAAAGATTGCTATGAGTGCATTATTGTCCAGTTTTGAGGGAATGGGAAGATTCTAAGGGAATCGAAACAAGACTTAAAGCTTTACAGGATGATTAACCAAGAACTTTTACAGCTCTAATATAGAGAGACTCCCTATTTAGGTCAAAATCAATCTAATTCAGTTTTATTTTAAAAATATTTATAATATTCAGAACAAAAACAAAAAATAAAAAGACACTCAAATTTGAATTGAATTTCCTTGTCTAGCAAGCATTGTAGTGACTTTACCTGAAATCCAAAGCGGATGATGCGGAGAAAATGACCAGAAAATCCCTAAGGGATCGATCCGTATTAAAAATCGTTACTTTTGTCGAAAGGTCTAGATTTGTAACGTTTTAGATGTGTCAGAGGGGAGTTTGACGGGGAGGAGAGATGCGAGAAGTTGAATGATTACACCTTGAGATTGTTGATGTGAAGATTGTTGCGGGTTGTGATCTGTGTCAATTTGCTACGGTGGTTCGGAGCTTAGAATCCGATAGCGTTCATTCTGAGCTTTGGGCTGACGGTTTGATGGGGGAATGGGGGGATGCTGGGAAAATTGAAGGGCAATGAGAATGGGTAGGTTGAGTCAAAAACGCCGTGAGCAGGATTCGGTGGTGGTGGTTGCGGCGATCGCCAGTCTCTCCATCACGCTCCTCGTTTTGGGACTGCGCGCGATAGGCAGCCTAGAGTGGATTGAACTGCTGACCTATGACTGGATGATGCGCCTTCGCCCCGATCCAACGGTCGACAGCCGCGTTTTAGTGGTAGGGATTACGGAAAAAGATTTGCAAAACCGAGGCAGTCTTTTGCAGCTCCCCGATCAGGTCTATGCAGAGCTGTTAGCCAAATTGCAGCAGGGGAAACCCCGCGCCATTGGGATTGATATTTACCGCGATATGCCCATTGAGCCAGGCAATGCGGCGTTTATTCAGCAGCTCAAGCAAAGCGATCGCATTATTGGCATTACAAAGTTAGGCGATGCCACTCAACCCACGATTCAACCTCCTAAGGCACTGCCGAGCGAGCAGATTGGATTTAACGATGTGGTGGTTGACCGAGACGGCATTCTGCGAAGGGCGCTTCTGTTTCAACCAGGGGACAAGGGAGAGCCACTTCCGTCTTTTTCGCTTCAGTTGGCTTGGCGCTACTTACAGGATCAAAACATTGAGCCTAAACCCAGCGAGCAAGACGCTCGCAATATGCAGCTAGGCCCTTCTGTGTTTGACCACCTCAAAGTCCATGATGGAGGATATGTCCACGGGGACGCCAAAAGCTATCTTGTACTACTCAACTATCGAGGTGGGCCACGCACTATTCCAATGGTGTCTCTGGGAGACATGATGGCGGGGAAGGTGCCGCCAGAGCAAATTCGCGATCGCATTATTCTCATCGGCAATGTGTCAGAGAGCGGCAGGGACTTTTTTAATACGCCCTTCAGTGCGGGACAGGCGGAAGGTCGGATGCCGGGGGTGTTTATTCATGCCCAAATGGTCAGCTTTTTTTTAGATGCGGCGTTTGGAAAGCGCCCTTTGTTTTGGTTCTGGCCTGAGATTGCGGAGGGCTTCTGGGTATTTGGGTGGTGTGTGTTGGGGGGCCTTTTGGCATGGCAATCGCGCAGTCCCCTCATGTTGGGCATCGCGATGCCGCTTAGCCTCGTGGGGTTAGTGGGCTTTTGCATTGGGATCTTTTTTCAAGGCGGTTGGATTCCAGTTGTGCCGCCTTTTCTTGGTTTTGTGATGACCTTAGGCAGCGGCGTAGCCTACAGCGCTCAACAAGCACAACGCCAGCAGCAAATGATTATGCGGCTGCTGGGGCAAAGCACCTCCCCTGAAATTGCAGACACGCTTTGGCAACGCCGCGATGAGCTGCTTGAAGATGGCAGGCTACCAGGGCAACAGCTAACGGCGACGCTTTTATTTACGGATCTCAGGGGATTCAGCAGTATTGCAGAGAAGTACCCCCCAGCCCAGGTCTTAAATTGGCTCAATGAGTACCTGGATGCAATGGCCCAACTGGTTCAGAAGCACCAGGGCATTATTAATAAGTTCACGGGAGATGGCATTATGGCGGTGTTTGGCGTACCTCTCCCCCACGAGCTATCTGAGGAAATTAAGCAGGATGCGAAAAGTGCGGTGGATTGTGCGATCGCAATGGAGCAAGCCCTCGCTACGCTCAATCAAGGCTGGCAGACCCAAGGATTGCCGGAAGTGCAGATGCGGGTAGGGATTTTTACAGGGCCTGTGGTGGTGGGCAGTTTAGGGAGTCGCATTCGGCTAGAGTACGGTGTGATTGGGGATGGGGTTAATATTGCATCACGGCTTGAAAGCTTAGATAAAGATCGACAGCCTTCTGCTTGCCGAATTTTAATTGCCCAACAAACCAAAGACTATTTACCTGAATCCTATGAACTGGAGTCCTGGGGATCTATGCCTTTGAAGGGAAAATCCACTGAAGTGAAGGTTTTTCGCGTGATTGGGCGGGGTGAGTTGGTGGGTTAGGCTATCCCTACGGGAGGCAAGCCACGGCTTCGCTCAGCCAGCAAACACCCTGCTTTATCAGATTTAATAGATTTTAATAAAATACTGTTTAGGTGATTTCCAAGAAAGATCGTACCCTTCGACTTCGCTCAGGGTACGATCTGCGACGAGTCTAGCTGGCTGAGCGAAGTCGAAGCCAGCGGTAGGCTGTTTCCAGTCAATCCTTAATTTTCCACTCGTTCAAGAACCTTGAACTAAATCCATGACCGCGACTCTACAGAAATCTGCTTTGCTTCCAGCACCAATACAGCCCGACTTGCCTCTAACGGCTTTGGCCCCTATGCAGGATGTGACAGATCTGCTCTTTATGCAGGTGGTGTCTGACTACGGCAGTCCTGACTATTTTTTTACAGAGTATTTCCGAGTCTATGACCATTCCAGCTTAGATCCCAATATCCTGCGATCCATTACCGAAAACGCCACGGGTCGCCCAGTGTTTGCCCAGCTCATTGGCGAAAATATTTCCGATTTGCTCCGCACAGCAAAGGTCTTGAGTCGCTATCCCATTGCAGGCATTGACCTGAACATGGGGTGCCCTGCCCCTCGGGTGTATCGTAAAAACGTGGGCGGCGGACTTTTGCGCGATCCTGAAAGAATTAGTCAAATTCTGGGTGAGCTGCGACAAAACATTGATGGCCTGTTTACCGTCAAAATGCGGATTGGCTTTGAAGATGCGGCTAACTTTGATCGCATCCTAGACCTAATCAATCTCCACAATATCGATTTGCTGAGTCTGCATGGGCGCACCGTTAAAGAGTCCTACCACAGCGCAATTCACTATGATTTGATTGCCCAAGCCGTCAAACAGGTGAATTGTCCCGTTTTAGCCAATGGAAATGTGTCCTCTGCGGCTTCTGCCATCGCGACGTTAGAGCAAACGGGCGCTGCGGGCGTCATGATTGGTCGTGCTGCGATTCGGAACCCTTGGATTTTTAAGCAGGTGCACCAGCAGTTAAGCGGTCAGCCGATCTCGGTGGTGACGCTGGGGGAGGTACGCACCTACATTGATAAGCTCAACAATACGGTTGAGATAGCCAATATCCCAGAGCGATCACGGGTGAATTACCTCAAGAAGTATCTCAACTTCATCGGGCAGGGTGTAGATCCAGAAGGCAAGTTTTTGTTTGATATGCGCCATGCGAAGACGGAGGTGGAGTTGTTTGGGGCCTGCGATCGCTATCTCCTGAGCAACCCAAACCAACCCTTTGCCATAGAACCCTATGCTGGATTAATTGCTCGACCCAGTTGTGAAACAGAGAAGAAACTTTAGCAATCGAGGCCATTTTCAAGTTCCCAAGGGCTGATGGTGCCACAGTAGTTCCGCCATTCTTGATGCTTGAGCTTTAGATAAGCGGAAGTTAGCTCTTGCCCAAGCATTTCTGGGAAAACAGAGCTGCTTTCGAGACAGCGTAGGGCATCTAGTAAATTTGTGGGCAATGCCTGGAGGGTGCCTGGGGGGAGTGGATCGGTGTAGGCGTTATTGTCGTACCGAGGGCCAGGATCGCGTTTTTGGGAAATGCCGTCTAGTCCGGCAGCAATCAGAGCGGCGGGTAAAAGATAGGGGTTGGCGGAGCCGTCGGGTAAGCGAAATTCAAATCGATCGCATTCGGGGATGCGGATGGTGTGGGTGCGGTTGTTGCCGCTATAGCTAATGGTGTTGGGCGACCATGTGGATCCTGAGGTGGTCACGGCAGCATTGATGCGTTTGTAAGAGTTGACAGTGGGGTTGGTGAAGGCGCACAGAGCTTCGGCAGAGTGCAAGACACCGCCAATAAATTGATAGGCGAGGGGCGAAAGGCCCAATTCGCCTGCTGGATCGTGAAACAGATTGGTGGTTCCGGCGTTATCCCAGATGGAGAGGTGGGTGTGGCAGCCGTTCCCTGTGAGGTGGGGGAAGGGTTTGGGCATGAAGGTGGCGCGGAGGCTGTGCTTTTCGGCGATCGCCTTGACCATGTACTTAAAAAAGGCATGGCGATCGGCGGTAACAAGGGCATCGGCGTAGGTCCAGTTCATCTCAAACTGACCATTGGCGTCTTCGTGATCGTTTTGATAGGCTCCCCAACCGAGGGTGAGCATGACATCGCAAATTTCGGCGATGACGTCAAAACGGCGCATGAGGGATTGCTGGTCGTAACAGGGTTTGCTGGCGATATCGCGGGGGTCAGAGAGTTGGGTGCCGTCGGGGGTGAGGAGGAAAAACTCGCACTCAACCCCTGTTTTGATGCGATAGCCGAGGGCTTCGGATTGGCGGAGGACTTGTTTGAGCACGAGGCGAGGGGTTTGGGCGAGGGGTTGGCCTTCCATGAAGACGTCGGCGGGCATCCAGGCAACTTCAGGTTTCCAGGGGAGTTGGAAGAGGCTAGTGCGATCGGGGAGGGCAAAGATATCAGGGTCGGCAGGGGTCATGTCGAGCCATGCGGCGAAGCCTGCAAAGCCTGCACCGTTGGCGGTCATTGCGTCAATGGCTTGGGTGGGGACGAGTTTGGCGCGTTGGGTGCCAAAAAGATCGGTGAAGGAAATGAGGAAATAGCGAATGCCTTTTTCAAGGGCTGTTTCAGAGAGAAGCGTTGTCATAGGTCAGAAAACGTAATTTAGCTTTTGGCATGGGATTGGGTTTTGGCTCTCTATCGCTAACGGCGAGGAGAGGGCAACGGCAGGCTCAGGGCAACGCCGCTAAACCCACACCAATAGGGTGTCTTAGCCCTCAAAACAGGAGAAAGCAGAACAAGGAAAAACTGGGTTTGTTCCGGCGATTGCGAGATGGGTTGTTGAAGGCTCAAATGCCTGGATGGAGAGATGCAAAAGCCTGACGAAGAACTTTGAGCGAACCCTATCAAATGCAACTTCCAAAGTCAACCTTTGCTTCATCAGGCTAATGATTAAAAGGCTTTCAGCCCCTTCTTAAGATGTCAAATGGGTTCTATAAACTTTTAGCCAAGACTTGCTCAGAGAGGCGAATTTGGTCAACATGAAACCCTGCTTCCTTTAGATAAGCCAAAAAAGCGCGATCGCCATACCGTCCATCCACGCCAATCGCCCGTCGATAAGCCTGCACTGCCGAAGGGCGATCGCCCTTCCCCCAATAAGCAATCGCTAAAGCCACCAAAGGGTGGGGGTTACTGGGTTCAAGCTCAGCGGCTTTTTGGGCCGTGGCGATCGCCCAGTCATACTGCCCCAATCGCTGATAGGCCAAGCTCAGGTTGTAGTAAGCAATTTCATTGTCTGGTTTCAACCCTAAGGCCCAAGAATGAACCCATACCGCATCGTCTAAACTGCCCCGCGTCAGCAAAACAATACCGAGGGCGTTAAAGGTTTGCACATTAGAGAAATCTTGATAGGCCGTATTAACTAGGGTTTGGGACGCAGCCTCTTCTTGCCCTGCGAGGTGCTGCGTCCAACCTAGGAGCACCCCATTGTTGAGGTTGCTGGGTTCTAGTTGATTGGCCTTTTGGAACGCGGCGATCGCCTCAGGGTAGCGCTCCTGTGCGCGAAGGCTCAGCCCAGTAGCGCGGTAGCTTCCCGCCCTCGCAGGATCTTTGGGGACATCTGGATTCCCCAGCCAGCAGCCTGACGCTAAGACAAAGGTTGCGAGTTCACAGAGGATCATGGGCAGAAAAGGCAGGTAATACAGTTAAAAAAAGAATAACGCGATCACAATGGAATAGCCCCTTTTTTGTAATCTGACCCCACATGGCTCAGTCTGACCCCAATCGAATTTTGCGCCTGTTGCCGTTGGTCATCGGTGGACTGGGTGGCACATTGCTCTTCATCAATCGCTTGATCACACCTGAACTGACCAATTCTCAGTCTCGCGCTGATGCCCTAGGGGTGATTTTAAGCGCGCTGCTAATTTTAACTGGGATGCTGTGGCAGCGTGTCCAACCACGAATGCCAGAGTCTGTGGAATTGGTCGGCCCCCAAGGGTTTGAACTAGACGCTACACTGCCTGAAGCTGCCAAGCTGGAGCTGGCTTGGGCCTCCCATACCCTGCTGACCAACACCGTCACAAAATCCGTCGTGATTTGGTACAACGGCAAAGTGCTGTTGCGACGCGGCGTACTGGGAAATGAGGCAGAACTTACTCCTGGCCCAATTGTGAAGCGGGTAATAGAAACAGAGAAACCGATTTATTTGGTGGCCCTCAAGCTCTATCCCGGACGGATTGAGTTCCCTTACCTACCGGAAAATACCCAAGGCGTCATCTGTCAGCCTCTGGGTAAACAAGGCGTGCTGGTGTTGGGTGCCAATGCACCGCGCAGCTATACCCAGGGGGATGAAGCCTGGGTAGGGGCGATCGCCGATAAGCTAGCCACCACCCTGGCTCAGATGCCGTCTTTGCCCCATTGATACGAGAGATTAAGCCCGTAGGTCTATTGCCAAAACTGCCCCCTACTCTAGCAAAAATATAGGGGTTTGCGGCCCTCAAAAAAGTGACACTCAAAGAAGTGTCACCTAAGCCTCAGCGCTCCTTTGTAGAGAAGCTATCTTTTACTCAGTGAGGAGTGATTCAGATAAGAAGCGCTTGAGGTCGAAACACGGAAAGACTCTCAAGCGCTTTTTCTTTTGCCTTTAATT
>JANLSD010000297.1:0-4342 GCA_031362245.1 Acaryochloridaceae cyanobacterium OTE_25_metabat_464
CGCATATCCATTTCAGAAATAAAGAACCCATCCTGGGATTGTTCGAGTACCGTCAGTCGTTGGCGGGCGGTTTCGGCTTTAGAGGTATTCATCAACAAGCAAAACGATTGATGGGCACCCCGTCCCACCCGACCGCGAAGCTGGTGGAGTTGGGCAAGGCCAAAACGCTCAGCATGTTCAATCAACATCACCGTCGCATTGGGGATATCCACCCCCACCTCAATCACCGTAGTGGAAACCAACAATTGCAGTTCTGCACCACGAAACTGGGTGATCACCGCATCCTTTTCAGCAGAACTCATGCGCCCATGCAGCAACCCCACCTGAAAACTAGGGAAAACCTCCTGCAAATGCTGATGCTCTTCCACCGCCGATCGCAGGTCTAGCTTCTCCGATTCCTCCACCAAGGGCAGCACCACATAAATCTGTCGGCCCAAAGCCACTTCCCGTCGGATGAGGTCGTAGGCATGGCTGCGATCGCCAGGGGTCAGCATGGTCGTCTGGATGGCCTGTCGTCCAGGAGGAAGCTCATCAATCTGACTCACGTCTAAGTCACCGTGGAGCGTCAGCGCCAAGGTCCGGGGAATGGGCGTAGCGGTCATGGTCAACACATGAGGGTGCTGTCCCTTTTGCTGAAGCATCGCCCGCTGCTTTACCCCAAACCGATGTTGTTCGTCAATGACCACCAGCCCTAGGCGCTGAAATTCTACCGAATCTTGAATCAGAGCATGGGTGCCCACCAGCAGCGATAGCTCTCCGGTTTGGAGCTGCGTGGCAATCTGGCGACGTTTGGCGGCCTTGGTGGAACCTGTCAGCAACTCCACGGGAAGTTGGAGCTGATTAAACCACTCCACCAGCTTGCGATAGTGCTGCTCTGCCAAAACTTCGGTCGGAGCCATCATGGCAGTTTGATAGCCGGACTGAATTGCAGCGAGGAGCGCCACCACCGCCACCACGGTTTTGCCAGAACCCACATCCCCCTGCACCATGCGATTCATCGGGGCTGTGCCCTCTAAGTCGCCCAGGATATCCTGCACCACCCGCTGCTGTGCGCCTGTGAACTGGAATGGAATCACATTATAAAACTTGTCGATGAGTTCGCCCCGTGGATTGAGGGCAACGCTACGCTGGGTTTTGCGTTGCTCCATGCGTCGCTTGAGCATCCCCAACTGAAGGTAGAAAAACTCATCAAACACCAGCCGCCGTCGTGCTCGGGCTAGCCATTCTGAAGATTCTGGGAAATGGATTTGGGCGATCGCCTCGGGCAATTTCACCAAGTTATACTGCCCCAGCAGCGCCTCAGGAAGTGGATCGGGGATATGCTGTGCCGCAGGTAACGCTGCCACCACCGCCCGTCTCAATAACTCCGGCGGTACGCCTTCGGTGAGGGGATAAATGGGCACCACTCTCCCTATTTTGAGGGAGTCGATGGAATCGCGGGTATTTTGTAAGACCTCAATTTCAGGTTCTTCGAGGGTATAGCCGTATTTATTTGCCTTCACCAGCCCAGAGGCGGCAATGACCGTGCCAGGGGCATACTGCTGCTTTTGTTTTTCTTGCCAGCCTCGGTTACGGAAGCGATCGCCTGCATAAAACCGACTCAGTCGCAGTTGCCCTGTCACATCCCCAACAGTCATTTCAAAGATGGTGAGCTTGGGATTTTTAGGGCTGTTAAAGCAATTACAGCGACGCACCGTCACCACAATCGTGACGGTTTCCCCTGCTACTAGGTCTTCGATTTTGACCTGACGGGCGTAGTCAATATAATCGCGGGGATAGTAAAACAGAACATCTCGGACGCTGTATAAACCCAATTTTGCCAACCGATCCGCACTTTGAGGCCCTATCCCTTTGAGGTACATCAAGGACTGATCCAGACTGACGGGAGCCGTGGATGTGCTGCCTTTTTCAGCAGCGGGTTTGACCGCAGGCAGCTTTACTTTTGGAGTGGCTGGGGGTTCCTGTTGTTTAATCTGCTCTCGTTGGACTTGGTAGAGCAATCGCCGTGCTTCAGCAACCAGGTGCTGGCGTTGGGAGAGGGGGAGTTCGGGGTAGGTTTGGAATTGGGCTGCGATCACCTGACACTTAGACTGCTCTGGAGCGGAGGTGACGGCAGTTTGAGCCTGCACTAAATTCAGGTGCAAAAACTCACTAAATCGAAACTGATTGCCCTGCACATCACAAAACCCACGCTCTGCTTCCACCGAGAGCGCCCGCTGAAGTCTGGCCCAGTCTGGGGTGGCGGTGGCAGAGTAGGCCATTATTGACCCATTCCCCCATAGATCGTACCCTCAGCAATCCAAGTGGATTTCCAGGCCGAAATGGCCTCTGCGGTGAGCTGTTCTTCTTGCTTTTGAGAGTAGGTTTGCTGTACCTGAGACAGCTTTTGCAGCAAAGGCCGTAGCTTCTGTCGCCAACCCATTAGTTCTGGATTTGTAAACTCTAAATCCCCAAGCTGAAGGTAAATCGCTACCACAGGATCCAGTATCTCCTCATCTTCGTCAGGATCGACGAGTGCTTTAAGGAGGTGTGGTGGGTTTGTAATGGTGCGTCCCGTTGCGGTGGCCTTGTCTGCTGAATCCAGCAGTTTGTCTAGGGACTTAATTTTCATCAACTGAGCGTCTTGGAGCACATGATTTAGGCGGCGAGAACTGTCCCGAAATAGGTCGGTAACGCTGTCTTCTAGTTCTTCCCACAGCTCCAGCACCAAGATTGGATCGGCTTCCTCTTCTAGCTCTAGCTCTTGAAAGTTCTGTAGGGCTGTTGCCAGAGCGTCTGTCATCTCTCGGCTCACCTTACGAATGTTCTGCTGAAGGGTTTCGCGCTCAAACACTGAGCGTTCTAGAAATGCTTCTGGATAGACTTCGGTACAAAGATGGAAGCTCGACATTACAATTTGTCGCTGCAAGGAACGCACTAACACAGCAAAATACTCCGTCAAGACCTGACGCAGTTCTAGACCCACCTCAGAGGTTGTTTTTCTGAGTTGATCCATTTCTTGGTGTAGCTGTTCTATCGTTGCCCCCATAATTTTAAGCGTGCCTTTTGCTGTCTTAAAGATTGTAATGATATGCAGAGCCTTAACTTTAGCGATTCTGCGCTGCCAAGGGCAACCATACCCCATTTCAGCCGTATCATATCAAATCCACACTGGTCAGCAGATCCACGCCGGATAGAGTTTTGCCGAACACGATGCTTCAATTTCGCTTACGACTGAGGAAAACACTGCGTACCTATTTCTTGATCATTTGGTACGTGTTCGTTAGCAATATTTAGAGACATCTTCTTTGCAGTCATCGGCTAAATAGGACAGCGCTCGAAATCTGAGATAGACGAGCTGATCGTAGAGCGGGTTGAGTTTACAAAGGGGTGGAATATGAACCACTTTTCGTCCAAATAGTTTGACGTCCCGCTCAAAAGGGCACTGGGGCGGAATGAGCTTACATAAAAACCTAGCTACGCGAGGGTCGTGCATCTCCAATTCATCTAGCCAGTGACGAACAGGGAGCAGTATATCAACAGCGGGTTTTTCGGGATGGGGGATTCCAGCTTCTCCAGCACCTTTATCCGCCTCCCCACCATCTAAGGTATGTCGAAGCGCCTCTAGTGCACTCACCTGAAGGTTCAGCGCCTGACAAAACGACTCTAGAAGCTCATCTTCGGCGGTAGAGTATATGCCATCAGCAAGGGCCACCATCACCGCTGTGCGTAGAAAGTTTTCGCCAATGGACGCTTCAGTGCCCAATTGCTGAGCCAAAGCTTCAGGGGTAATTGGCTCATAAATATTGGTTGTGAGGTCGGGGGCAAGTTCCGTCGTCACCAACTGGTCAATAAGTGCCTTTTCTTCTTCACTGAACTGACCATCGGCCCAGGCAACGGTTACAAGTCCCCGCAGCCAAGCCACAATTTGGTCTGAAGAATATTGGGTGGGTGATGCCGCAGCCATACCGTTCTCCTGTGCTGTGTTAAAGCGATCGCCTATTTTTCTAAACGCACGACGTACCATTGCAGGTAATGGTCTGAGTCTAAATCAAACTCACATCCTGTTTGCATGAGGTGTTGGGCCTGGGCTTCAATAGATGGAAATTTTTGCAGGTCTGGGGGCAGATCGTCTTGACAGTTGGCGAGGACACCCTTGAGTTTTTCGAGGAGTTCAGCCGCACTCAAAAAGCACTCTGGCTGATTGCTCTCTAACACAACAAAAGTGTCTTCTGGGATGTACATGAGGGCGTTAGGCATGGTCTGATCTCCCAGAGGGTGGTAGAGAGCTTATAGAGAGGGTGTGTTTGGTAGGGGCGCAAGGCTTTGCGCCCTTAGAGGAGTTTGAAATGTTTTAGTTGTG
>JANLSD010000308.1:0-4255 GCA_031362245.1 Acaryochloridaceae cyanobacterium OTE_25_metabat_464
ACGTTGGGCTTCCATTGCGTCAACAAACTGCCGGAAGAGGTAGTCTGCATCATGGGGTCCAGGACTAGCCTCTGGGTGATACTGCACTGAAAACAGCGGCAAGGTTTTATGGCGCATCCCTGCAATGGTTTGGTCGTTGAGATTGAGGTGGGTTACGTCAACGGCGACTGAGCCTAAAGAGTTGGCATCAATGGCGAATCCATGATTTTGGCTGGTGATCTCTACCTGCTGGTCAAGACCTGCGGGTTGGTTCAGTCCGCGATGGCCAAACTTGAGCTTAAAGGTTTGTGCGCCCATTGATAGGCCCAAGAGCTGATGGCCTAGGCAAATCCCAAACATGGGGGTGCGGGTTTCAAGTAATGTTTGAGCGGTGGCAATTCCTTCTAAGACCGCAGCGGGATCGCCTGGGCCATTGGAGAGGAAGATCCCATCGGGGTTGAGCTGCAAAATGGTTTCGGCAGAAGTGTTGGCGGGCACTACCATCACTCGGCATCCGTAGCTCACGAGTCTTCGTAGAATATTGCGCTTGATGCCGAAGTCAATGGCAACCACTAAAAATTGCTTCTGGCCTTGAGGAATCCCATGCTCTGGCATAAATTCCCATGCCTTAAGGCTGGCTTGGGTCCACTCGTAAATTTCGGGGGTGGTGACAACTTGGGTCAAATTTAGCCCTTCCATTGAGGGGGCTTTGAGAACCAGTGCGAGAAGTTCTGCTGGATCTAGGATTTCTGTGGAGATTGCGCCGTTCATGGCCCCAGCAGAGCGTAGTTTGCGGGTGAGCGATCGCGTGTCAATCCCATAAATGCCTGGAATCCCGTGACCCTTGAGGTAATCTGGCAACGACTGCTGCGATCGCCAGTTACTAGGTTGGTGGCAAATATTACGGGCGATCGCACCCATGACTTGGGGACGACTGGATTCTTCATCCTCTGATGTCACCCCTGTATTGCCCAATTCAGGATAAGTAAATGTAACAAGCTGACCACAGTAGCTCGGGTCTGTCAGAACTTCCTGGTAGCCCGTCATGCCTGTATTAAACACAACCTCACCCACCGTCGTGCCAGGTGCCCCAAAAGACCACCCTTGATAAGCAGTGCCGTCAGCTAACACCAACAGAGCCGGAGGAGCAGAAACACGCGCCATAGCCTTTAAACCCATTGAAAAGAAACCCTGTAATACCCTACTACGCTCCGAACTTAACCGCAGCTCTTGAAATTAAGAATCTTTGCCCGCCCGCCGAACTTCAGCCCCTTAAAATGCCAGATTACTATCCCTCTAAAGGCAGGGATTTAACTTGGTCTTGACCTATGTACTACCTCCATCTATCACTATTTTTCATGGATTAGCTCTAAAAAGCTTTGTTTTCCTATTTTAACTCAAGGGTACCCTGAAATTAAAGTTGTCACGCCCAAATCCTGAGTGAGGCTTGTCTTGAGGCTCTTGACGTCAGTCTTCGCTCAGAGGATCTTTTTTTGCGTTGAGTATCAAATTCCAGCGTGAGTGGGCATAATTATGAAGAATCTGAAAATCAGTTAGGAAAATTATTGTCTTTTTAGAGACATTCCCTAGAGTTTTCAGCTATCATCGTTTCTTGTGTGCAATTTTTGTACTTTTCTGGCCAATAAGGGGATAGACATGTATAGATCGCTATCTGGCCAATTGGGGGACAGGTTCCTCACTCCAGTTGATTCATCCGATGATCCGCTGGTGAGAGTTCCTGCCTCAGTTGGCTTTCACTGCATTTTAGAGTTGTATGACTGCTCCAAGACACTTTTGAATGATGCCGACTTTGTGCGGCAAAGTTTAAGAGATGCCGCAACGCAGGCTAAAGCAACGTTATTGAACGAAGTTTTACATCAATTTGACCCTCAAGGTATAACGGCACTGGCGCTGTTATCTGAGTCTCACATTTCAATCCATACTTGGCCTGAAGTGGGTTACGCAGCACTGGATGTATTTACCTGCGGTCATCACACCGATCCAGAAGAAGCTTGCAAACATATGGTGAAGGCATTTAAGGCCAAAAGCCATATCCTCAAAAAGCTGCGCCGAAATCCACCGCCAACCTCCCTCACTCTTTGTTCGAGTGAACGTTCAGACTTGGTGGATGAGCTTGTTTTAAGTAAGTCTGTCTAAATATTTAAGGCATTTGACTACTTCCCATAGATAGCCGTCTGACGCGATGTTGCTCGAGCCATTGCGTCAGCGCCTTCTTTTTTGAATCTCTAACCTTTATCGGTTTAGGGGTTGCTGTATTCTAGGCTCTTTTTGAGTCGCTAGATTAACGGTATAAATAAGACTGAGCTTAGTTATAATCTTGGTCAGTTTCTGCTGAGAATTAAAGGTTTTGAGGGGCTAAGACAATGGCGGGTGCAGATATTCAATCGGATATGTGGTTGACCGAGGTGATTACGCCTTGGGATATGTACATGCATGGGGCAACGAAGGTGTTGGCCTATCGCAAGACTCAGTTCCAAGATATGTACATTATTGAATCCGGCTCCTTTGGTAAGGCGTTGATGCTGGATGGCAAATGGCAATCCGCTGAGAAAGATGAGTTTTTGTACCATGAGGGATTGGTGCATCCTCCACTAGTCCTCCACGGCGATCCTAAAAAGGTGCTGATTTTAGGTGGTGCTGAGGGGGCAACCATTCGTGAGGTGCTGCGCTGGACGGGCGTGGAGCGCATTGTGATGGTGGATATTGATGGGGAAGTGGTGGAAGCCTGTAAGGAGCTTTTGCCAGAAATGCATCAGGGGGCCTTTGATGACCCACGCGTTGAGGTGATTGTGGATGATGCCCAAAAGTATATTGAAACCACGACTGAAAAATGGGACGCGGTGATTTCGGATCTCTCTGACCCGATTGAGTCTGGCCCTGCGTTTGCGCTGTTTACCCAGGAGCATTATCAGCAGGTGAGCAGCATTTTGGCTCCCAATGGCATGTTTATCCTCCATTCTGGGCCGTTGTTTGGGACGGAGCTTTATATGCACGCTCGTCTTGCTAATACGGTGAAGTCGGTGTTTCCCTATTCGCAGTCGGCGATGTGCTATGCCACAAGCTATGGGTTGCCTCTGTCCTACATCATTGCGTCGAATCGGGAATTTTCGGCGACGCCGGATCCAGGGGAGAGCGATCGCATTTTGGCTGAGAAAACGACTGGTGAGTTCCGCATGATGGATGGGCGGACGCTGTTGGGGATGCTTCAGGTGCCCATGCATATTCGTAAGATGGTGGAGGAAGAGACGGAGGTGTATACGCTGAAGAGTCCGCCTACGCCGTTTGGTCGGGGTTCGATGGAATAGGACAACTGCGTGTAATTCTGGAAGGGCGCAAGGCATTGCGCCCCTACAATACGGTCACTGAATATGCTGTCTGCTTTATCTTCCCTTTCAATAGATGGACTAACGGAATCCGCTTCGCGCGCTATGGTGGCGGCGATCGCATCTCGTAATATCCCCATCCCGTCCCATCCTGAGGGAATTGCGACAACCTATGTGAAACAGGGCACAGGGTCGCCGCCGATTTTGTTGCTCCACGGGTTTGATAGCTCTCTGTTGGAGTTTCGGCTGTTAATGCCGCTGTTGGCGCAACAAAATCAAACCTGGGCGATCGATTTATTGGGATTTGGATTTACGGAACGTCCTAATGGCCTTGAGGTTTCGCCTGCGAGTATTGAGGCGCATTTGCATTCGGTGTGGCAGACGTTGATTCAGCGTCCGGTGGTGTTGGTGGGGGCATCGATGGGTGGGGCAGCGGCGATCGCATTTGCCCTTGCTTACCCTGAAGCGGTGAAAAAGCTGGTGCTCATTGATAGTGCGGGCTACAGTAATGGGCCTGTGATGGGACGGTTTTTAAACGATTCTTTGGGCTATTGGGTGACGGAACGGTTTCTCAAGCAGCCGTCTGTGCGCCAGAAAATTAGTGAGAAGGCTTACTACAACAAAGTCTTTGCGTCTGCGGATGCTCAGAAATGTGCGGCGCTGCATTTGGATTGCCCCAATTGGTCTAAGTCGCTGATTTCTTTTACCAGAAGTGGTGGGTATCGGTCATGTAAAGCAAGACTGGCAGAGATTCAGGTGCCGACGTTGATTTTGTGGGGGAAGGGCGATCGCATTTTGGGCAAGAAGGATGCCGCTCGATTTCATAGGGCGATTCCTCAGAGCAAATTAGTATGGATGCCAGATTGGATTCTGATACTTTCCTATCGTCTAGCTTCAACGTAAATGGAATTCACTTTGTAGGGAGAGCCATC
>JANLSD010000325.1:0-40109 GCA_031362245.1 Acaryochloridaceae cyanobacterium OTE_25_metabat_464
TACAACGTAAAGCGTTCACAAGAACTAAAATGGCTGTAGCTCATGGGGGGTGTCCTTTTGTTGTGGTAAACATCAGACTACCCCTATGAGTCCCTTAGGCAAAGACTTCTAGGTGTTGCACTTCAGTTTTGAATCGGCGCTAGATAGTCATATTCAAGTATAAATTTCTCAAATTCACTTCGAATATCAATAAAATCATTTACTTTTTTGCGATTTTCTAAAGTTACCACGAAATCGACCATCGCAAAGAATGAGGCCGTTTTATGTCTTCCATCCTGAGAATAGAAATACACAACTGGATGTAAACCCAAGGATGATGCATGATTGCTATTCAATCTATATGCTATTCTTCTGACGGCCTTAAGAATTCGTATTGTAGCTTCCCCAGTCTCGTCATCTTTAACATCTTTATTATTGAATTCTATGCCGCTAACTATATTAATGAAATCTAAGATCAAAGACAGAGCTTGTGAGGAATATAGCTTACCACCAACTGGTATATCAAGAGTTTTAATAGGCGTTTGAAGCTTAGGATCAAACAGAATTTCATTGATCTCAGCAGCTAATTCTTGCACTTGAATCTGTATTGGGTCTGGGAACAATGACCAATACTTGTGACCTTTACCGCTTCTGATGATTGCACGCGCTGCGATACTATTTGGCTTTTTGCGCGATTCAAGAAGTTTTAACTCGGTTTTATCAATTGGAGCAGCTTGTTGGTTTATCTTAAAAAATGAACTTTCTGCTTTCCTTGCATCACCTTCAACCCACTGAAGTTGTATTGCTAATGCCCCTAGATTTTTAGCGTGCCTAACAATTTCTGGCTTAACCTTTTCAGGATGTGAAAGCGCCAATCTAAAATCTTCATAGGGGCCAACATCCTTATTGACAAGTTTTCGGGTTTCTTGTGCAATCTCTAACTGTTCATGTAAGAATTCAGGTCTGGGATGGAATGAGAGATAACGGGGTTGGGTCAATCAAGGCTTGGCGGAAAAACTCCAACGCAGATTTACCCTGTGCTTTACAAGTTTGAATCACCGTTAATAAAGCTGCTGTATTGTCCAATCCATCCATCGAACGCGACCCACCACAAACCTTCCGCTTAGTGACGGCAAGTCTGAGATTTCGTTCGGCTCGATTATTATCGGGCGGGACATTCGGGTCTTCTAGGAAATACCACCACTGTTCACTTTTGTGCTTGAGCGAGCGCAGCAACTTTGCTGCTGAGTATCCAACCTTCGGCATCCAATCCGTGATGGCTTTGCTCACCTTTTCCTTGAACTTGTGTGCCCATCGAAAGTATTGTGCATCATCTCTGGTCTCCTGCCACTTTCGATAAGCTGCAAAGGCTTGGTCAATCAGATTGATAAAGACTCGACCAATATTTTGCTGCGATTTTGGCACGAGTTTAAGGAGTTGCTTAAAGTGTCGCCGTAAGTGGGCTAAGCACTTTTGCTGCCGTTCTACGCCATAGCCGTTGTAGACACTATAGTCATCACTGCTTAACACGCCCTCAAAGTGTTCGCCGAGGACTGCCTCTAGTTCCCCACGGCTGCGGGTATCAGCGCCGCGATATAAAGCATATCCCTCGCCACTAAATGACCAAAGCCATTCTTTGACCCCTTTGACGGGCCAACCTGTCTCATCCACATGGGTATGAGGCTGCTCTCTAATCCAATCTGCCAGTGCTTCGACTTTCCCCTTAATTTGTGCTGCTACTCTCTGGGTCGTTGCCGCTAATGTGCCGATGCCGATTTCCTCTAACCCCATCTGCACGAGCCATTCTTGCTGCTTCTCATAGGACAGATGCCCATAAGTGCCTAACCACACCAACATTCCCTGTAAGCTGGCTTCGAGGTCTTGCTCTTTGATGACCTCTTTTGGCATTTTGCCCCAAACTATCGTTGCACAATGCTGGCAGCGACATTGATGCTGTTGGTACGATACGACTTCTATCGGCTTTTCGACTAATCGCGCACACTGTCTTGTTTTTACGCCCATCTCTATCCAAGCCTGTCCCCCACATTGGGGGCATTCTTGAGGCTTTACGACTTCAAATCTATCGACTTGTCCAAATCCTTTTCTCGTAGTCCCTCGATGTCCGAGTTGCCCACCAGCTTTGCGCTTTCCCCCATCTGATGTCTCTGCTTTGCCAATCTCTGATTTCTTCAGGAAGTCACTGGAGGGTGGCTTGGACGAATCACTACTATTCCGATTGATGATCCCTTTAAGCCTTGCTACTTCTTCAAATAGTTGTTGAATTGACTCCTGTTGACGCAGGATAACATCCACCAGAACTGACTGGCTCATTTGTTCTAAAGCGGCTCTCTCAAACTGGGGTGGCTGTTTCATATCAACACACTAGTCTGCTTTTCTGGTTTGTCAACCCCGCACCTGAATCCTTACACGTTAACTGCAAAGTGGAGATGGCTCAGGCAATATCTAAATCCACAAAACTTTTTGAGCGCTGTGTAGAGGGACGTTGTTAATATTCTCCTATGGAAGAGCTACAGAAGTGAATGTTATGGTGAAAGCTCAGCTATTTAGGCATTAGTCTTTTTATTGTGACTGGGTTCAAGACCAATCAGTTTAAGATAAAAAGTCCTGGGGTATTACCGAAGCGGCACAGTGCGAACTGATAATTGATGGTGAGATATGACCGCAGCACAACCCGACAGATTAGACCGATTAGAAAACATTGTCGATTCCATTGCGCGATCGCTTGATAACCTGATCACCGCCCAAGGGAATCAGCACACCATGATTGACCGCTTAGCCGATGGGCAACAGCGCCTAGTTGATGGACAGCTTGGACTACAGGCGCAAATGGGCATCATGTCTCAAATTGTCATTGAGACCAGAGAAGAGACCAAGCAACTTAAACGAGCGGTCGATTATCTTCTCAGTCGAGATGGTGAGCAATAGTGCTTTTTTATATTGGCATCCAATGTGTAGAGAGATTTTGCTATGCCATTTGAGAAAGATCATAGGGTTGCTAAACGGTTAGGGTCTAAGCCATTGACAGGCGAAGCGCAGGCGCGACGTTTATATCCCTTAGGCTTTAAGTCGTTCGCCTTCAGGGTTCGCCAGGGCACCGCAGACAAACTTAAGCAGATTCCGAACTGGCAGGGACGCTTAAGGAACTATATCGAGCTGTTGGTCATGAGAGAGCAAAGGCAGATGAAACGCATTGAGGATGGTGAAGTATGACCGAACGATGGACGGATGAACGCCTGGATAGATTTGCATCTAGCGTTGACAGCGCGATCTCTGAACTGTCTCAACTTCAACTAAGGATGATGCAAGAGTTTTCAGAATATCGGCGCGACATGACTGAAATGCGTGCCGATATTCGAGAGATCGCGAACACTCAGACTCAGGTTCTTCACCGCATAGACGAAACGCAGGCTGAGGTCAGGGGACTGCAAACCGAAAACCGTCGCATCCTAGATCATCTATTTGGTGAGCAGCAAAACTGAACCAGATTCAGGACGTACTACAGACCGTAATCTTGGGATACTTGCCCCGAAATCCACCCCGCTATTTTACTGATAATGCTTAGTTCAAATCCTGTCGCTCCGATTGGTTGGGGAATAATGCACAGCAAGGCTTTCGAGAGTTCTAAGCAACTTCCGAAGGTCTTTCTTATTGTCAATAATGCCCTTTGCGATGGCGACGCTTCTTTTGACCTTGCCTTTCTCGGTGTAGGCAGATAAGAACCGTAGTTTTTAGTGATAGTCTAAATTTCGACTTCATCTGGGCCAGCAGGTGTCCACATGACTACTCCTGACGTTGCCCCTGAAAGCCTTGCAATCTTGCAAGCTAGGACGGTTTCGGCAAACCGAATGGCTCTCTCCTCATCCCAGCAAGAAGAGGCTTGCCACCATACCCAAAGAGGGCGACTCCCTTTGCTTAAATTGCAGCGTTGGCAAACTGCGGCTAGGTTGGATCTCGTATTGAGTCCGCCCTGGGTTTGAGGGACAACGTGATCTAACGTTAAAAACCGAGGGGTGCATCCGCAATAGGCACAGGTTCCGCCAAACCGCTGCTTAATTTCTGCTTTGAGTTTATGTTTTTGAGATTGTGAAGCGTGGATTTTATCCAATCGTCGGTCTATATCTTGTAGGCGTGATTGACTCTTCATGCCTGTCACTATCATTTTCTTCCACAAAGTCACCAAACCCTCAACCCCCAACCAATTTTCACTAAGGCAACCATTGGGGTTCTGTTCCCACGGCTACAACCTTAGGATTGGGCTTAGATCCCGTCAATGCCAAAGACCAAATATTGGCTTGCACCGCTTGGGCTGAGGCGTTTGGAGAAGCTGCTGTGCCTTGGTCAAACAGGAGCGCAGACCCATCTGGGGCAAGACTAAGCGTGACGTTCCGTTGGATGGGTAGGGTGAGCAGTTCACTGGGCTTGCCTGTCTTTAAATCAATTTTGGCGATGAAAGGCTGCTCTTGGTAGTCTTTGCCTGTCACCAGTCGGGTGAGCAGACAATACAATGCATCTCGCTGAGCGGTGAAGGCTGTACTGAGGACGGAGCCACTGGTACGGAGCAGTTCTTTGGGTTCACCTTGGCTGCTGACCAGAAAGAGCGATCGCGTGTAGTCGGTATTGAATTTCAGCATGGTTGCAGCGGAACCATCCCGCGCAAAGTTTAGCACCATGCCGTACTGGGGCAAAAAGTCGAGGGGCTTGCCTGTGGCAGTCTTTTGCTCTAGGGGAATCAATGCCAGTCCTTTGCCTTGCGCTGCAACCAAGGTTTCGCTGTCGGGCGCAATTAAAAAGTCCCCTGCATTGTCAACCTTGATTGGCTCTGGTGTTCCAGTGCCGCGAATTTGCCATAACCCTGTCTCGCTGGCATTCTGACGGGATGAGCGCTGGACGACAATGCGGACTCTTGGTGCGAAGCTATCGCCATTCGCCGCCAAGTCAAATTTCAAGATCTGGTAGTCCTGGTTATCCAACACCAGATCCGCTGGCCCTAGCTTTGTTTCGGCTAATCCTGTGTTGGTTCTGTAGAGCTTTGCATTGAGTTCACCAGGATTAGTTGCGCTGCGATCTGATGCAGTGAATAGGAGGCGATCGCCTTTAGGATACGCTTTGAAATGCTGCACTGCCAGATTGGCGGGCGTTAAAACCGTTTTCTTATCCTGGGTGAGATTGTAGAGAATAATCCGCCCTGCTTCATCGCCGTTGATGCCCAGGTAAGCAAAGGCCAAATCTCGACTCTTAAACTGTGTGCTAAAGGGAATGACCGTACCGCCTGCTTTTGCCGTTGCCCCATCTAGCTTGAGCGCGAAGGACTGACCATAGGGCACGGGCTGAGTCAAAGTATAGGCTAACCGTCGCCCTGACCAGCTTGTTTTGCCTGGAAGCGGGGGCGAAATTTGAATTTGCTTTGTGACGCTCTCCCAGTCCATGGGACGGTTAAAGGTTAGGGTGAAGGCGGTATCTTCTGCCCCTACGGATTCTTTGGCCCAACTAAAGTCGCGGACTTGGGGCTGGGTGCGATCGCCCCAAACCAGCAGTAGTCCTAAAACCAAGCACAGTACTGCAATGATAGTCACAACAAGACGATCTAAAGGATGCGCTAGGAATTTTAGGCGTTTAGTAAATCCGGTCATGCTTAGATTAAGGCTTCCTTTGTCGGCTCTCACTTTAGCAAACAACGAGAGCCTATTTGCTCTGTGATATTTGCATTGCGTCGCTACGCCATCAGTGTTCAATGGTATGCAGATCGGCACCACGATTTACTAGGGTTGCTCAAACCAATTTTCGATCCTGAATTCTTGGACTTCGCTCATTCTCATAAAGTCTCGATCAGCAGAGACCAAGGTTAGGTCATGTTGGAGGGCGATCGCAGCGATCCAGAGGTCGTTAATAGAGATGCCAACGTCTGAGAGTTTAAATTTCCTGCGTTTGTTTTTATCTTGTGGAGCAAAGTGTTTAATTAGCTCTGAGCGAAAGTAACCACAAATTGCAGCAGTTTCTTGAGTTGCTTCATAAACGCGGATGTCTTTAAGAAATGCTTCGACCCTAATCAGGTTGGAGATTTTTTGCTCGGAGTTATGGGCCATGTAAAGCAGTTCAGATTGCACAATGACGCAGGTAGAAATGATGCTGCGATCCAGTTGGCGAAAGCGTTCGGTAACGGCTATGTCCCCATTCAAAATATAGCTACAGTGATTGGTGTCTAATAAATACATTGAGGCTGTTACTCCCGCAAAGCTCTAACGTCTTCAAGACGCTCATGGATATCATCGCCAGCCCAAGTTCCTACATGTTTCAGGAGAGAGGTGGCGGTTGAAAGTCTGGTTTCAGAAGATTCTTGACCGTTTTGACTTTGCTTCGTTTTGAGGAAGGTTACAAAGTCTAGGGTTTGGGTTAGTAAATCCGTAGGCAGTTCATCCAGCTCTTGCAGGAGTTGATTTTTTAGTTGAGTTGGGTCTGGGGTTTGTAAAGTCATGGGTCACATCCTTATTCGTCTTTCAGTTCAGTGGCAAGCTTATCTAGGCGATCGTTGGCATCTTTGGCGAAACGGAAACAACATGCGCTGGCAACCGCTCCACTAGAGGCGGTGATGGTTCCTGCGGGAATATGCCCAAGGAAGAGTTGTGCTGCACCGACGATGCTGACGAGGGCGCTGGCGGCGGTGATGACTAATGATAGGTTAAAGCTCACATCTGCTTGGCGACGGCGTAAGCGGCAGATTTGGATGCGTTCTTGGTCGAGGCTATGTTTGGGTTCTGAGGGAGCTAGGATCATTGTTTTAATTCCTAGGACGGGTTGGATGAAGATTAGTCAATATTGCGTTTTTTGCTCGGTGGTAGGCTGAGATTTTGAAATCTGATCTGGATGTGAATGGCCCAGAGGAGTAAAAGGACTTCGGTGGCTAGTTCAAGATTAAGCTTCCACTGAGGTAAGTTTTGTTTTTGACGGCGACGTTTGAGTGCGATGAGTTCGGCGATCGTTTCCTCTGGAAAGTTGAGGCACCTTAAACATCTAGAAAACCAGATCGAACTAGTCCTAGTAAGAATCATGAGAAAGTTGAGTACCATCTTCAGCACTTCTAGATCGATATCGATCTGACGATTTAAAGTCACAATCTCATCCTCCAACGCCACGATCTCATCCATCAACGCTGCGCCCTCACAGTCCTTCAAAGTTGCGAGCTTATCCCTCAAAGTCGCGTGCTTATCCTTCAAAGCCGCGTACTTATCAAAAGACCATTTAAAGCGTTTCTTCTCCTCCGGTTTCATGCTCCCACCGCGCCTCCCAAACCACCATTGGCCCGTGAAACAAGAGCCATCCGATACTCCTGAACCGATCGCAGTGTCCTAGCGCCCAAACCCGTCACCTTGTAATATTTGCGGCGAGCACCCCCAGACTCATCCATCTCATCACCCCATTTCCAATCCACCAGCCCTTTCAGCTCCAAACGATTGAGCGCAGGATATAGGCTGCTAAACCGTAACGGAATCGGGCGGTCAGGATTGAGTTCATCTAGAATCTCAAGTCCATAGAGTTCCCGCCCCAGCAAAACCGTCAGGATATCTTCGTCAATGGCCGAGAGCCTGACGGAATCTTGTTCGTCGTCAACTGTTTTCTTAGAACGAGGCATAGTGCCAAAACCAACTTCTCTAGTATTAGAGTAACACAACTATTAGAGAAAGTTGTAATTGTATGTGTTTTAAAATTCGTTTTGTGCTCAAGACGGCCTATCGGTTGAAACCGCGCCTACAAGAACGATGTCCGCCGTCGCGGACTTAGGCGTTCGTATTCGCTCCAAGCTACGCTTTTCTGGGTTAGAAAGAAGCTTCAGATTTGAGTCTGCCCATCAACGGTTGCTGTAAACTCAACATCCTCATAAAGAGCCTCCAGATTCGTCTCGAATTGAAGACTGTTGAGAGACAATATTTGTCCTGGACTGTAAGACTGCATCACCCAGAACCCCTCCGCATTCCGGCGAAAACAATCCACCCGTTGCCGCGTTGTCCCGATCAGCACATACTCTTCTAAGGTTTCAATGTGCTGATAATCTAAAAACTTATCGCCCCGGTCAAACGCCTCCGTAGAAGACGAAAGCACCTCAATAATGACCTTGGGATAGCGTTTTAAGGTAGTTTCAGTGCGATCGCGTTCATCGCAAGTCACCAAAACATCAGGATAGTAATAGATATTCAGGTCTTCAATACGGGCCTTCATATCAGAGATAAATACTCGACACTTCGACCCGCGCAAATGGGTTTTGAGCAACGTCGCAAAATTTAGAGCGATCGTCACATGAGCATCAGACGCTCCAGCCATCGCATAAACTTGTCCATCAACGTATTCGTGTTTAACCGAACTTTGTTCTTCAGCAGTTAAATACGCTTCTGGCTCTAGATAATTGAGGATAGGATTTGCAATCATCGCGTCAACACCAAATCTGGGGTCTTTCTATAGTTTAGGCTCAGATCAAGGTGGCCTTGGTGGGTTCCCACTTTAGAAAACAGCGATCGCCGACTTGTTCTGTAATCTGGGCACCCAGTCGAGCATAAAACCTTAAGCCGCGAATATTTCGAGCATCCGCAGTCCAAGCAAGGTGAGTACAACCATTGCTCAGCGCGACTTGAGCAAGATGACGCATTAGCATTGCACCTGCGCCATCACTGCGTCGATCTTTGTCTACATACAGGTCATCTAACCAAATACTGGTTTGCCCCATAAAAGAAGAGAACCTAAAGCCATAGAGCGCAAAGCCAATGGGGCGATCGCACTGCTCCGCAAAGATAACGTAGGCAAACGGATGCTCCCCAAACAACATGTTGCGCAGCTTATCCTCCGTCACTGCTAGGGTTCCGCTATAAGCGCCGATATCCCGATCAAAGCCAGCCTTTTTCTGAATAAAGGCAAAAATGAGCGGCACGTCATCTACTATGGCAGGCCGTACCCTCATCCACGCTCCTACATTCCCATGATGGAATAGCCCGAATCGACGTACAGTACCTGCCCCGTAATGCCGCTAGACAGATTGCTGCATAGGAACGCCGCCGCGTTGCCCACTTCGGTTTGGGTAACGGTACGACGCAGGGGTGCCATTTCTTCAACGTGGTGAATCATATCTAAGATGCCACCCACCGCAGAAGAAGCCAGGGTACGAATAGGGCCAGCCGAAATGGCATTGATACGAATATTTTGAGGGCCAAGCTCAGCCGCAAGGTAGCGCACGTTCATTTCTAAGGCAGCTTTGGCAACGCCCATCACATTGTAATTCGGTATCACTCGCGCACCGCCGAGATAAGTCAAGGTGACAATGCTGCCGCCTTCGGTCATGAGGGGTTTTGCCGCGCCGCTGAGGCTAATCAGGGAGTGGGCGCTAATATCTAGGGCCAGGTTAAAGTTTTCGACTTTTGTATTGCTGAAGTCGCCACTGAGGTCTTCTTTGTTGGCAAAGGCTAAGCAGTGAATCAAAATATCCAGCTTGCCCCACTGGTCTTTAATAGCGGCAAAGGTTTCATCCACCTGAGCGGCATCTTGCACGTTAAGGGGTAGAAATAGGCTGGGGTTGAGGGGTTCCACCAAGGACTTGACCTTGTCTTCCATCCGTCCCCGTTCATCGGGCAGATACGTAATGCCTAGATTTGCGCCAGCGGCATGGAGCTGTTGGGCAATGCCCCAGGCGATTGAGCGATTATTGGCAATCCCCGTGACAAGGGCATTTTTTCCGTGTAGGTCGAGCATGGGCTTGGTTAAGAGTCTTGATGTACGGTTCAATTCATTGCTTCCCTATTCTTGCAGCTAATGGGGTCTTCAGAGAGGCTGAGCACAGCGCCAAAAATCTCAGAGACTGAAAGGACACATTCATACAGATAGATCAAAGATATTCGTATAATGTATTTCTTGATACAAAAACTCTGTCTTGAGTTCGATTAAGTGGGTTAGAATACCTACTACTCAAGGGCTAAGGAAGATAGCTTTATCTCAATTCTTTGAGAAGCTGGATAAAGTCTTTCTGAATTGACCCCAAAAAGCGTAGGCTTTGGGACGTAATCAGGATAAAGATATGGTTTTGATGCAGGATAACCCCTTGGAAGCAGTGTTTCGTCAGATAAACGCTGGGGTTTTTCCACCGATGGTTGAGACCTTTGAGCGGGGTAAAACTATCTTCTTTCCTGGCGATCCGGCGGAGCGGGTTTATTTTTTAATCAAGGGTGCGGTTAAGCTCTCCCGTGTGTATGAAGCGGGAGAGGAAATTACGGTGGCGCTGCTGCGCGAAAACAGTGTGTTTGGGGTGCTGTCGCTGCTAACCAAAAATCGTTCAGATCGGTTTTACCATGCGGTTGCTTTTACGCCTGTGGAGCTGCTTTCTGTGCCGATTGAGCAGGTTGAAAAGGCGATGAAGGAGGATTCTGATCTTCCGATGGTGCTATTGCGCGGTCTGTCTTCTCGGATTCTGCAAACGGAGATGATGATTGAGACGTTGGCGCACCGAGATATGGGTTCCCGTCTGGTCAGTTTTATTTTGATTTTATGCCGAGATTTTGGGGTGCAAAGCGGCAACGGCATTACGATTGATTTGAAGCTGTCTCACCAGGCTATTGCCGAGGCGATCGGTTCCACCCGCGTAACTGTGACTCGACTCTTGGGCGAACTCCGCGATCAGGGTATGATTTCGATTAATAAGAAAAAAATCACGGTACATAACCCTATTTTGTTGGGACAAAAGTTTGCCTAAGTAAAACCTGTTTAAGACTGACATAGAAAAAGGGAAAAGATCAAGTCAAAATTTGTGCTCGCAGGAATTGTATTTATATATTTCAAATAGGGTGAATTACAATAAATATGTTTCCATATTTTGATGCTTGGAGTATTTCATTGTGCAAGAATCGCTCAAAATCTATATTAGTTATGTTAAAGCAGATCTAGATCTTGCTCTCGATCTGCATAGATTTTTGAAAGATTCTGGCTATTCCCCCTGGATAATTGATGAAGATATTTTTCCGGGAGAAAATATATTTTCATCCAGTAAAAAAGCTATTGAAGATACTGATCTTTTCCTTGCTCTTATTTCGCGAAATAGTATAACCAAAAGTTCTTTTGGATCATATTTTTCCGGCAGATTGGGTACTGAAATAGACTATCTATCACAACGTCCTGCCAGGATCATTATACCCGTTTCCTTGGATAACTCTCCAATACCTACAGAGCTTAAAAAACTTCAGGCGGCAGATGTCTATACGGATAAAGATAAAGGATTTAAGAGGCTTTTAGATGGAATTAATAGAATTAAAGGACAGCTTAAAAAAAATCCCAAATATCTAAAAAAAATATCAAGTTTTAATAAAAATTTAATCATTTCAGGAATTGAAATTAATAATATTCGCTGTTTTGAAGAACTCACCATTCAGCTAGGTTCAACAGAAAAAACTATTCGATGGTCAATGATTTTAGGCAATAATGCGGTGGGGAAGTCAACTTTACTTAGATGTATTGCACTTGGTCTTTGTAACGAAAGCGATGCAGTTGCCTTGATGAAGGCTGTCTCCGGTGGATTCGTAAGGAAAGGAGTGCAGGAAGGATTTATTAAAATTCATCTACGGGAAGACAAAAAAACAAAACGACCGGAAAAATATACAATTACAACACGTATTAGTCAGAAGTCAGAAGACGGATCCGAAATTGTTAGGCAAGAAACTGAACCTGCAACCGACTTTCCTTGGTCAGACATTTTTGTCTGTGGTTATGGTGCCTACAGAGCAGCACAAGCTCATTCAAGTTTTGAACAGTACGAAGTAAGAGATGCGGTTTCTTCATTATTTGACCCGCAAGCCTCTCTTCAAAATCCTGAAATTGTCTTACTCAGGCATGACCCAGAAGTTCGAGAGCAACTAGAACAAAAATTACTAAAAATTTTGATGTTGGATGAACCAGGTTACAAACTCAACTTTACAAAACGAGGTCTAGAGCTAGATGGCCCTTGGGGTCGTCTGCCATTTCAAGTATTGAGCGATGGCTACCGCAGCACCACTCAATGGGTTCTAGATTTTATTGGCTGGCTCATCCACGCCGAAAGACTTATTGACAACCCAGACATCGGCGGCATTTTGCTCATCGACGAACTTGAGCAGCACCTTCACCCGCGTTGGCAACGCTACATTGTGCAACGTCTACGCCAACAATTTCCTAAAACGCAAATCATTGCCTCTACCCATACCCCCCTCGCAGCCTCTGGCATTGTTGACGAAGAGGATAGCCTCCTACTCAAGCTTGAGCAGCAAGTGAATGGGTCAATTGCTCTAAAAGTCTTGGATAAGAAGCTCTTAGCAGGTAAACGCGCCGATCAAGTTCTCACCTCCGAAGCATTTGGCCTAATCACAACCCGCAACCCTGGCAGCGAAGATGAGATTAATCGCTATACTGCCCTGTTAGGAAAGGTTGAACGTACCGAAGTCGAAGAAACCGAACTCCAAGAACTCAAGCCACGAGTTCAAAATATATTACGCAATGGTGAAAATGCTGTTGAGCAAATGGTTGCCACTGCTGTTGATGAAACCTTACAGGGCATGGCCCAGAACATTTCCCCAGAAATGCTCAGTATTGAGACCCAGAAACAGTTACAGCAACTGTTCCAGCCGGAGGCGGCTGAATGAGGAAAATAAACCTCACCCCTCCAACCTCCCAGACCTGGAAGCGTTGGATCAATGACTGTGAGAAAACTTCAAAGACATTAGCAGAAGCCGTTCAGAAGGGAGAAAAACCAAACTTCAACGAAGGTCTGTACAAAAGAAAAAGCATTAAAACCAGCTTCTTTTTTAGCAAAGAAGATCCTTTTTACGGCAAATGTGCCTATTGTGAAACCTATATTGCCGATTTTCAGCGGGGCGATATAGAGCATTTTCGCCCTAAAGCCGCTGTTGCTAACGAATTAGACGAACCCATTCAACATCCAGGCTACTACTGGCTCGCCTATGACTGGCAAAATCTTCTCCCTTCATGCACCATCTGCAATCAGCCAACCTCCATCGGCGGCAAAAAAATTGGAAAACACAACCGCTTCCCAGTGATTGGTCAACACGCCCAAGCCCCCAATGAAGTAGATGCTGAACACCCTCTTCTAATCAATCCTACCAGCCCAAAAGATGACGACGACCCCTCAAAGCATTTAGCTATAGATATCGACACAGGATTAATGATTCCGTTAACAGAACGAGGTCGAATGTGTATTGAAATCTTTGGACTCAATCAGCGCGACCAACTCATTGAAGAGCGTAAACGCGCCATCGATCAAGCTATTTTGCTGATCCAGCAATTAGAAAAGGGCAACGATTCAACAACATTGGAAAAGATCAAAGCCATTCAGCAGGGCAAGCGGTCATACACAATGGCGTCTCTTTCAGTGTTTAAGAAAGCCATCGGTGGTGGCTAAGTATTCATAGACGAGGCGATAAGCCACCAACAGCCCAGAGCCTTCCCAAGCATCTCGCCTATGATTAAATAAAGCGAATCACGGTTCATTGCCATGCAAGCTACAGAGATCAAAACCCGCTACACTCCGGCTGAATATTTCGCCCTAGAAGACCAATCCGAATTTAAAAGCGAATATCATGATGGCGAGATTATCTCCATGACAGGCGGTTCCTTCAACCACAATCGCATCATTAACCGCATTTGTGCATACCTGCTGAACGCCCTGCAAGGAAAAAACTATGAACCTTTCAGCAGTGATGTTAAGGTCTGGATTCCTAAGTATCGAAAGGCTACCTATCCTGATGTCATGGTCATTGAGGGAGAGCCTGAGCAGTATGACAATCGAACCGATATCCTTCTCAACCCACGCCTCATTATTGAAGTGCTGTCCAAATCTACTGAAGATTATGACCAAGGCGATAAGTTCAAGTTTTATCGCTCCATCCCAGACCTTCAAGAATATCTACTGATTAGCCAGTACGAAATAGACATTCAGCACTACACCAAAGCTGAAGGCGGCTTCTGGATTTACCGCACCTACGAAACCTTAGAAGAAACGATCGCCCTCACCTCCATCAACACCGATATCAGCGTCGCCAGCATCTGCGAAGGCATCGCGTTTGAAGGTCAAAGCTTAACTCAACAACCGTGACAGATTTTGCATCACCGCAACCCTTAGGCCGACTTATCCTAGTGACAGGCCCATCCCGCTCTGGCAAAAGTGCTTGGGCAGAAGCCTTAGCGACGCAATCGGGGCAACCCGTGGTGTATATTGCCACCTCTATCAATAACCCCGACGATCTTGAGTGGCAAGCGCGGGTTAAGGTGCACTGCGATCGCCGTCCTCCCCACTGGCACCTCTGGGAAATCCCCAACACACTGACAGCAGCGCTCAGCGAAGCGCCATCCCAACACTGCATCTTGATTGACTCCCTCGGCACTTGGTTAGCCAACCAGCTAGAGCAATCCCCTGAAGAGTGGGCGCAAACGGAAGCTGCGCTGTTGGATATCCTTCAGCACAGCGCAGCGCGGATTATTCTTGTTTCAGAGGAAGTGGGTTGGGGCGTGGTGCCAGCCTATCCAGCAGGGAGACTGTTCCGCGATCGCCTTGGCACTCTAGCCCGTCGCATTGGCGTTGTGGCAGATCAGGTCTACCTCGTTACAGCAGGGTATGCCCTAGACATTAAAGCCTTAGGGCAGCCCGTTCCCTAATCCCAATCTTGACCAGAATCTTGTTCGCGCACGGCAGAATCAGCAAACGCCACTTCATCGAAGTCATCGTATACCGTCCCAAAGCGCCAAACCAACGGAAGGCCCACTGTTAACAGTAAACCCACCGCAAAACCCGCGCTCAGTACAACCCCAACGGGCAACTCAATCGACCGCCAACCCAAAAACCGAATTGAAATGGATGCAGCATTTTGCACTGATACCAGTGCTGCACCCATAACCATCAATGCAACCAGCAAAAAGGAGACAAATTTCATTGCCTTGTAGAGATCCTTACTTCCCAAAAATGCTTATTTCAAAACTGTTGCAAGCCAATGTCAATATTATGCCCAAGAATTTGTTTAAGTGCTCTCTAATACATAGAGCGACACATAACTATGTGGCCAGTAACACTCTCTTGCGCGAGGGGCGGTGACTCATTGGTGATCTAAGATAAGCAAATGCACCTTATAATTCAGCAGAAATACGGTAAACCCATCTCTGCGGTCGGGTACAGCCATCTCAACTTCATTCTTTTGGGGCGCGTCAGGCATTTTTTCTATGGCAAAACAGCTTAATCTTCTGTCTGCGGGTAAGGTTATCACCACGGCGCTACATACCGAGATGGAGCAATCGTACCTAGAGTACGCCATGAGTGTGATTGTGGGGCGGGCGTTGCCAGATGTTAGGGATGGTCTCAAGCCCGTACATCGTCGCATTCTTTTTGCCATGCATGAGCTAGGGCTAACCCCTGATCGTCCCTATCGCAAATGTGCCCGCGTGGTGGGGGATGTGTTGGGGAAATATCATCCCCACGGCGACCAATCTGTTTATGACGCCCTGGTGCGTCTGGTACAGTCTTTCTCAACCCGCTATCCGCTGCTGGATGGGCACGGCAATTTTGGTTCGGTGGATAATGACCCTCCCGCCGCCATGCGGTACACCGAAACTCGGCTTGCGGGGATTGGCAACCAGGCGCTCCTGGAAGAAATTGGAGAGTCCACTGTTGACTTCATTGGCAACTTTGACAATTCCCAGCAGGAACCAACCGTACTCCCTGCTCAGCTCCCCATTCTGTTGCTCAACGGCTGCTCTGGGATTGCCGTGGGCATGGCAACCAATATCCCGCCCCATAATTTAGGGGAGGTGGTGGATGCCCTGATTGCCCTGATCGATCGCCCCCATCTAGACGCCGAAGAACTGCGGACGTTTATCCCTGGCCCAGACTTCCCCACAGGGGGCGAAATCATTGGCATAGACGGCATTTCCGAAGCCTATGCCACAGGGCGCGGCAGTATTACGGTGCGGGGCATTACCCAGTTTGAAGAATCCCAGCCTGGGAAAGGCAAACATCGACGCACCGCCATCATCGTGACGGAGCTGCCCTTTCAGGTCAATAAAGCGGGGCTGATTGAGAAAACGGCTGCCCTGGTGAATGCGGAGAAAATTCAAGGCATTGCGGATCTGCGAGATGAAAGTGATCGCGAGGGGATGCGCATTGTCATCGAACTCAAACGGGATGCCTCACCTGAACAGGTGCTAGAGCAGCTTTACCGTCAAACGGCGCTCCAGAGTAACTTTGGCGTCATTACCTTGGCGATCGTCAACGGGCAGCCCAGGCAGCTTCCGCTAAAGGAACTGCTGCAAGAGTTTTTACAGTTCCGTGAAGACACGCTAATCCGTCGCTATCAGCATGACCGCAGCCAAGCCCAAAACCGAATTGAGATTGTAGAAGGGTTACTGCGCGCCCTCGAAAATCTGGATGACCTCATTGATATCCTCCGCAATGCCCCCGATGGCTCGACAGCAAAGCAAGGTTTACAGGAGCGCTTTGGTTTAGATGATCGCCAATCTGATGCCATCTTGGGAATGCCCATGCGCCGTCTGACGGGGTTGGAGCAGCAGAATCTACGGACAGAATTTGACGAGCTAACCCAGCAAATCCAAGGATTGGATCGGCTCTTAAATGACCGCAAAGAACTGCTCAAAACCCTCAAGCAAGATCTTCGCGCCCTCAAGCGCAAGTTTGGCGACCCCCGTCGTACTCGCATCGAAACCGCTGTACCGGAAAAATTAGTCCCCCTCACGCCGCCCGCAGAAAACGAGCCTGTGCAGGTGGAGTTTAGCCAGCGGGGGTATATTCGCTGGGTGCGAACGTCCAGCCGCACTCGCAGCCAGGACAGTCTTGAAAAGTCCGACCAGCTACAGGATGCACCCCAGGACTATCCGATTTACACAGGCACAGCACTCCTAAGTGAACAGCTTTTGGCTTTTACCACCAGCGGCAAAGCTTATGCTGTCAACCTTTCGGATATTCCTGGGTCTTCGGGACGCGATCGCGGTACGCCCCTTATCACGCTATTGAGTGAGTCCGCCCAAAACGAGGAAATTATCGCGCAATTCTTGCCGTCAGACTATGCCACCGCAGAGCGGTTTCTATTTTTGACGCGCCAGGGACGGTTTAAGTGGTTAGCCAAGTCTGAGTTTGCCGAGCTAACCACCCGGGGACTCAGCACCATCAAGCTCAAGGACGATGACCAGCTCCAGTATGTGGTGCCCGCAACGGCGGATATGGAAGTGGCGATCGCCACGTCTACAGGCCGTCTGGCTCGATTCCCGCTCCTAGAAGTCCCCGAAATGGGGCGTCCAGCCTTGGGCAATCAAGTCCTGCGCCTGATGAGAGTAGAAGTGTTGGTGGGACTAGCCGCCGTCTCAGATCCGACAGAAATTTTGCTGCTATCGCGACAGGGCTATGCAAAACGGTTGCCTTTAGCTTCCGCTCGCCTCGGGCATCCTGGCGGATTGGGCACGCCCTTGGTGCAGTTTGCCAAGAAAACCGATGGTCTCGTTACGATGATGCCGATCAGTGAAGACCTAGAAGTGCTGATTACCACTGACCAAAATCGTGTGGCGGTTGTCGCTCCCCAAAGTTTGCCCCTTTCAACCAAGGAAGGCCCAGGTGTTCTTTGGATTAAACCCAAAGCTGGCGAACAACTCTCCAGTGCGCTCATGATTTGAGGTTCATGGCAAACGACTGAATTTTTACCGATTGATGAGGAAACCTGCGATGACTCGTTCAAATCCAGTTCCGTCTGGGCCTAAAAAAGGGCGATCGCCGTGGATGTGGGTTGGCCTGGGCTGTGGTCTGACCGTTCTGTTAGCCTTTGGAGGCTGCGTTGCGCTGATGGGTGTGATTGGGCAACGGGCGGCCCAAGAAATCAGGAAACCCCTCACCCAAAAAGAGACGATAGCAAAACTAGGTGATATTCCCATTTATCAACCCAGCACCTTCAACGAACCTATGACCAGAGGGGTACGTTTTGGCAGCTCCCTTTTTCCTGGAGAGATGATGACTGCTGCGGCCTTTGATACGAGTGCTCAACCCGATCAAATCATCGACTGGTATCAACAGCGTCTTACAAAAAAAGGTTTTCAAACACTGCCTCAGCAACCCTCCTTCGCTACCAACACAAGAGTCGCAACTTTTAGGAAGGGTTCGGAAAGTATCATTGTCCAAATTGAAGACGCGAAAAGAGGTGAACAAAAACATACCTTGATTTTAATGCGCATGAAGCGTCCAAATTCCAAGCCTGGTTCCTAGAGGCTGCTATCTGGAATCTCCTCGTGAAAGTCTAGAATACTCTGCATACTATCTTTGACCAACCCTCGCAGGTCTTGATTCAGAGGCACAGTGCTGCTGGGGCCAAACCATTTATCAAAAATCGCCACAGAAGACGGCTTACTTCTGATAAAGCCTTGCATAAAGCTTAGCAAAGCATAGTTGGTCTTATCTAGAAGCTTGGAATTGTTTTCAGGCACCATGCAAGCAATCCCTTCTTTAGAGTAGGCATAGCTATCCACCTGAAAATTAGCAGTGTTAGAGGTTTTTTGGATCCATCCTTCTAACAAAAGGCCATCCCCAGCAAATCCGTCAATTTTTCCATCTTGGAGCGCCTTGTAGCCCTCAGCGCGGTCTTTAAACAGCACCATCAGAGCTTTGGGCTGCGCCCGTCGAATGGCATCTTCGTTTGTGGTTTTGGGCAGTGCGCCAATCCGTTTACCCACTAAAGATGCTGGCCCTTCAAGAGTAGTCCCGCGTTTCAGCAGCAGGCGGGTACCCGTCACACCATAGCTGACGGAAAAATCAACGAGTTTATCCCGTTCCCAGGTAAAGCTGCTGCTGTCGCACACAATATCCACAGCCCCAGACTGGAGATTCGGAATCCGTTCCGCTGGCGTGAGTGGTACCAGCTTTAGGGTAACGGGACGCTTGAGTTCTTTTTCGATCTGCCCCTTGATAAGCTGAAGCATATCGACGGAATAGCCGACAAGCTGACCTTTGCCATCGGCATGGGCGAGGGGAAATGCATCTTTGCTGGTTCCAGCGGTTAGAACGCCCGTTTTGGCAACTTTTTCTAACACAGTTTCGGCGGAAGCAGATTGCAAGGGCACCAAAAGTGCCAGGAGCATTCCCGAGGCCATGATTTTCAGAGGATTTAGCGTCAGCAACGATTGTTTTTGCAGCATATCTAGCAGTTCTTAAAAACAGCAGCTTTGAGGTGAATAAGAATGTATCAATCTGGCACGTATCTTACCACTGACAGCAGGATACGTCCCATTCCGTTCTTTGACAAAGAATTAGAGCATTTCGCACCATTTTCTTCAATAAAGCTGGGGTGGTTTAAGGGCGTAGGTGGTTATTTTGCCCCTCCAGGCATCTCGGTAAAGGTTACGATGGAGCCATTACGGCCTAAATCGCACCAAATTGCACTAAATCCTCACCTTTGATCTGTGTTGCACTTTAAAAAAACCAGCATTATTAACGCCTCTCCCGAGGTGCTGTGGCGATTCCATGAGCGCCCCGATATTTTGCAAATTCTGACCCCACCCTGGCAGCCCGTCCAGATTATTCGACGTGAGGGTGGTCTTGGCGTTGGCGCTATTTCTGAGTTTCGGCTGTGGCTTGGTATTGTCCCAGTGCCGTGGGTTGCGGTACATACAGCCTGTGAACTCAACCACCTTTTTGTGGACGAGCAGCAAAATGGGCCAATGGCATTCTGGAAACACAGCCATCAGTTCGAGTCCCAGGGCACCCAAACCCAGCTCACCGATGCCATTGACTATGCCTTACCCGGTGGTCAGCCAGTGGAGCAATTATTGGAGTGGTGGGTCACGAGTCGTCTGTCGGATATGTTTGACTATCGCCATCGGGTGACACGGCAGAACTGCGAAGTCATGGGGGACGGCGGATGAGCATTCCCGTTGCGTTAACCATTGCCGGATCGGACAGCGGTGGCGGTGCAGGCATCCAAGCTGACCTACGCACCTTTGCCTTTCATCAAGTCCACGGCACCAGCGCCCTCACCTGCATTACGGCGCAGAATACTTTAGGCGTGAGTCGTGTAGATCCACTCCCGCCAGAATCGGTCACTGCGCAAATAGATGCAGTGGCCTCAGATATTGGTTTCCAGGCCGCTAAGACGGGGATGTTGCTCAATTCTGAAATTATTGAGGCTGTAGCTGCTGCCCTAGAACGCTGGCAGTTCAAAACCTTAGTGGTCGATCCGGTGATGGTGTCTCGCACTGGCGCGCAGTTGATTGACGATAGGGCGATCGCCACCCTAACCAAAATCCTCATCCCCCAGGCATTCATTCTCTCCCCCAATCGCTACGAGGCTCAAATCCTAGGAAATCTTGAGATTGATACTCTGGATGCCATGAAAGCTGCCGCAAAAAAAATCTATGCCCTTGGCCCCAAAGCCGTTCTGGTGAAGGGTGGCGGCATGACGGGCGATCTCAAGGGCGTTGATGTTTGGTTTGATGGGGAGGATTTGCAGGTTTTAAAAACCGAGCGTGTGGATACGCCCCATACTCACGGAACAGGGTGCACATTGTCAGCGGCGATCGCCGCGAACCTTGCCCAGGGCAAACGCTCTTTAGAGGCAGTGCAATGCGCTAAACAATACGTTACTGTGGCGTTGAAGCACTCCCTGGCGATCGGGCAGGGGCAGGGACCTGTTGGACATTGGTTTGCGCTGCTGCAACGTTGAGCTTTACGACGCAGAGCGTTCAATCCAATCAAAAATATTTTCGAGTTGCTTCAGGCTAATCAGCCCATAATTCCAAAGCATGATGGGCAGCTCCGTTACGGTGAGCTGCTGGGTGCGGGTTACAGAGGCGATCGCCGCGTCAGAGAGACCCAAATCACACTGTAGATATTGAATAAAGTGCGGGTTGTTCACAGATCGAGAAAGTTACATTACTCATAAGCGTGCCCAACACCATAGCAGGTCTGTAGCATTGACAACCGTTTTGTAAACCAAAGAAATTCTTAAGCTTTCTCAGGGCTTGTCGTAAAAGCGGTCAGATCAACGGTGCCGTAGTTAAACTGCTCTGACAAATGGGCACCCTTAAAAGTAATGTTGGGGGGAAATTCATCATGAAATCAGTTTGGCTAACCAATACGCTGCATCCTGAAAAAGTAAATTCTGACGTCTTTGAATCGTCAGAATTTGGCGCAGATCAGCCCTATACAGTCTGGAAGCAGTGGCTTTCTGATAAGTCTCTCGGGGAACCGCAGCCGATTGATGGATTTTCGACAGATGACCTGAAAGCCCAGGGGTATGTTGGCGTTTATAAGTGCATTTTGGGTTAAGCCGCTTATCGTAATCAACCGTGAAACGATAGATGTCGTTTTTATCGGTATTGGATAACGCCTTCAAGAATGCTTCAGAGTTCAGGATTGAAAGTTCCACACAAACCCAGACTGAGATGAATTCAGAGTCCTTAGACCAGAAGAATACAGTGCATCCCATCGAACCGCCACAGCTCATTATTCAAGGAAATGGGAGCGTAGAAACGCTAACGCTTTCAGGGCGAACGATCTGGACGTTTGGACGCGGCAAAAAAAGTACCGTGCAGCTTGACGATCCAAACGCCTCTCGGGTTCATGCTCAGCTTGCCATTTACCCAGACAATAGCTGCCATTTTGTTGACTTAAAAAGTCGCAATGGAACCCTCATCAACGATGAAGTTTCCATCACCCCTAAATTGCTGAAGCATGGCGATCGCATTTCCATTGGAAATACGGTCATGGTCTTTGAAAACCTCCCTACTGGTTTCGAAGATCAAGTTTTAATGCTTCATGCATCGGCTGCCCAGGCCGCATTTTGGCAAGAAATTCTTGCCTTTCAGGGCGTATCAGTTTTAAAAGAGGTATCGATTTCAGAATTCAAGAGATGTCTTGACTTAAACGCAGCCTCGGATCAGTCACCTAAAGTGTTGTTAATAGATGTTCGAGCACATCAGGGAGACTGCTATCAATTTTGTCGTTGGATTCGTCAAAAACATCCGCAGCATCAAACGTTTTTGCTAGATAGTAAACGAAACACTGTCTCTAATCTTGAACGTCAAGTTGCCATTAAAAATGGTGCGCTTAATCAGTTTCCGGCGATGAGCAGACGAGACCTTGTGCTCAATAGCACTGAGGTTTTGAGACAAGTCAATGAGGTACTACAGGTCCTTGAGGCCAAATTAATTGGAAAGGAAGAGCTGCTATCCATCTTGAGGACGAATAAAACCCTGAAGGATTGGCATTCGTCTGAAAGTAAGAGTCTTCAGGCTGTCTGAATCAAGTCATAGCTTGATTTCAGGTCTGGGGTGTGACGCCTTCTAGTAGTCCGTCGGCTACATCGTAGAGCGATCGCAGCTCCTTGAGTTTCTCCTCATTCGGCTGCCAGAACCCACGTCCATTGGCTTCCAGCATTCGTCCCACAATATTGCGAAACGCCTCAGGGTTCGCCTTGCGGAGTTTTTCTGCCATTTCAGCATCGAGGGCATAGGTATCAGCCGCTTGGTCATAGACCCAACCTTCTTGGAAATCCGCAGTGCCGCCCCAGCCAATTAGTGCCGTCATTCGCTGGGAGATTTCGTAGGCACCGCCAGAGCCTTGTGCCGCCATTGCATTAGCCCATTTGGGATTGAGCAGTTTTGTACGGTACTCCATTCGCAGTAATTCTTCGAGCTTGCGTGGCGTTGTATCCTTTGAAAAACTTTCCACAAAACTGGCGGTCACACTTTGGCCTTGCTTTTGCTCAGCGGCCTTTTTGAGCGCCCCGGTGTTGGCGTAGTATTCCTGGATATCGGTGAGTCCATACTCAACGGAGTCGATTTGCTGCACAATGCGTCCCGTGCTTTTGAGCAGCGTGTCTAAAATTTCAGGACGAGCTGCACCTTTTTCGTTGCGTCCATAGCTAAAAGCATTACGGCTTTTCCAGGTATCTCCGAGTTCTTCGCCCGTCTCCCAGCTAGAATCCGTGACGCAATCGTTTACCAGGGAACCAAACTCGCCCGATGGGTTGGAAAATAGCCGCGCTGAAGGGTTCTCTACGCCTTGGGCTTTTAGTGAGAGCGCATGTTTGCGAATAAAGTTTTGATCTTCTGGTTCATCAGCATCGGCAGCGCGTTGGAAGAGATCATCCAGTAGCTCAATGATGTTGACAAAGCTATCGCGGAAAATGCCGGAGAGATTGGCTAACACGTCAATTCGCGGACGACCGAGTTCTGCTAAAGGCTTAAGCTCGTAACGCACAATGCGTCCCGTCCCTTCTTTAAGGGGTTCGGCACCCACCAGCTCCAGCAAAATGCCTAGGGATTCGCCCTTGGTTTTGATGGCATCTAAGCCCCACAGCATCACGGCGATCGTTTCTGGGTAGGTGCCGTTGTGTTCTTGAAGATGTTGCTCAATAAGCTGTTGAGCAATCTGACGACCGCGTTCGTAGGCAGCGGGGGAGGGCATGCGATAGGGATCTAGGGCGTGAATATTGCGGCCTGTGGGCAGAACACCAGGGCCATCCCGCAAAAGGTCGCCACCGGGCGCGGGGGGAATGTATTCGCCGTTGAGTCCGCGCAGGAGGTTGGTGATTTCGTCGGTGGTTTGGGTGAGAAGATCTCGGATGGCGATCGCCTCATGGATTCTTTCTGTGATTGGTGAACCGACCCGAGTGAGCATATATGGATCACCGTCGCTCACATGTTCGTGACATACATCTAGACAGGCATCATAATCCTGACCATTGGCGATCGCCTCCACCGCACCCCGAGGCAACGCATCACCAAAGTAAGCATCCAGATAACTCAACAGCGCTTCAGGATTGGGAGCGTCACCTAAAATATGCAGACCCGATGAAAACAAGCGATTTTCGAGAATTAGTAAGTAGTCGTACAGTTCTACAAGATAAGCCTGAAACGCATGGGCACTAAACATCCGCGCATTTTCTGGCGTGAACTCAATCCCTAGCCTTTTTGCTTCGGCAAACGGGCAATCTGCATCAATGCCAGCATCCACAATCTTTTTGCAAATCCCTTCTCGCAGCACATCATTCTTGTCAGGATCTTCACGGTATTCTGCAATCAAATCCTTGAGGATAGCTAGTTCTTTGTAGAGATCTGCTCTGCCATAGGGCGGCACATTATGGGACACCAAAACGCCATAGCCCCGTCGCTTTGCCAGAATCGATTCTGAAGGGTTATTGGCTGCATAAATATAAAGGTTCGGGAGGTTGCCCAGCAAAATATCTGACCAAGAATAGCTCGTATTTCCTAAGGGCGAGCCTGGAAGCCATTCCACGGTGCCGTGCATCCCAAAGTGCACTACTGCATCGGCCTGAAGGTCATTTTGCAACCATTTATAGAACGCGGCGTACTGGGGATGAGGTGTCATGTCACGCTCAAACATGAGTCGCATGGGGTCACCCAGGATGCCGAGGGGTGGCTGAACGCCAATCCACACGTTGCCGAGCTGTATCCCGCCTAAGTCAAAATTATCGCCTGTGGTTTTGATGCCTGTTCCGGTGAGGGAACTCCACTGTTTTTCAATGCGGCTGATGAAGAGATAGCCGAGCCATTTTTGAAGCTGACGGACGTTGACGGTTGCTAAGCCCTTGCGCTGCTCATAATCTGCAACCGAGTCAGGATCTTCGGTGTAGCCATTTTCTGCCTGTCGGACTTGCTCAATTAAAGCTTCGCCATCTTCAGGTAAATCCCCAACGGTGTAGCCTTGGGCTTTGAGTGCTTGCAACAGTTTAAGGAGCGATCGCGGCACATTCAGCAACGCCGCCGTTCCCGTAGCCCCATATCCCGGCGGAAAACCATAGAGCACAATGGCAATCTTGCGCTCAGCGAGGGGCTTTTGGCGTAGGTTAATCCACTGTTTCAGCCGTCCCGTTAAGCGCTGAACCCGTTCTGGGATGAGATAAATATTGTTGCCGACCAAGCCGCCGAGGGGAATGGTGTCGATCGCTCCATCCAACTCCGGCAAGGCATACAGCACAACGCTCTGCAATCCGCCAATGCCCTGCCTCGTCCAGCTATGGATATCTTGAATCAATAACGGAGCCGCCACAATGTAGGGGACATTCTTGGCCTGAAGAATCCGAGTTGCAACTTCTACCTGCCGCCCTGCTTCCATCGATCCAGCAGGGCCACCCACCAACGGAAATCCTATGGTTGAGACTATCGCATCTACAGAGACCGCCTCTTTGGACAGCGATAGCGTTGCGTTTATGCCTTGAGTGCGCTGTAATTGCTCAAACTCCGTCGTCATCAAATCCCGCACGGCCACATGGCCTTCTACCCCATTGATAAAAATAGGAACGGGCAAGAGATGCGCCGCTTCCATTTGCCGGATGAGCTGCGGGATATAGGGCTGCTTGGTAATCACATGCTTGCGATAGAGCAAAATCCCAACCATTGCCCAGGTTTGAGCCTTGGGCTTTGTTTGCCGATACCAGGCCAAGTAAGCTTTTGGGGATTCAAAATAGCCTAGATAGTCTGGGTGCAGTAACCCAATATTCGGGGTTTCCAGCAGGGGTGGAATGTCCCCCACGGGTAAGTTCAAATACTTTCCGGCTAAGATCCAGAACATTGTAGCTACATTTTCGGGACCACCTGCGTTCCAGTAACCGTAGATAATCAGCCAGTTTCGTAAATCCTGAACTTTGCCCACGGGGATATACTTCAGCAGCTTTGGCCCAACTTTGAGAAAGCTGATGTAGCCCGCTAGCTTGTCTTCTTCTTTGCCGTTGCCAAATTTATCCAGAATAAATTTGACGGGCTTGGGCATTCCCTTGGGCTTATCGCCAATGGCAAATTTGCCCAGTTGGGTCAAACTCATTAGCTCCAATGCCGACTCAAACACGAGACGGATGGGGATGTGTTGGGTGCGATCGCGTAGCCACATCACCTGGTCATAATCAAACATCAGGCTGGCGAAGAAAACATCGGCTCCTGCGAGGGCTTCCGTGACGGTTGTAGGGGCGGAGATGAGGTCGCGATCGCTAAAGACCCGAATATCCAAGCCAGGACAGCGGGCGGCGGCGAGTTCTGTCGCTTTGCGATAGAGATCAATATTAAACGATTCAAACCCAGCAATAAGAACAATCCGCGCCATGCTCAACCTGAAAGCGTTACGTCTCGATCTTAATCAGGTTTCAAGGTCTGTGGGGTTAATGCTCAGTAGCGGTTGATCTGGCTCATTGGCCTAGGCATTGTTGTTGAATTCTGTCTAAATCTGATAATCTGATTATATGAAGATTTGGAGAGGGTATTTAGATGACAACACGTATCTCTGCTACCAATGCTGCTCGTAATTTCTCGGATCTCATCAATCGAGTTCGATACCAAGGCACAAGTTTTGATATTGAGCGGGGGAATGAAGTAATTGCGCGGATTGTGCCTGCCGCTCCTCCCGTGACGCTAAGCATTGCCGAGTTTAATGAACGATGGGCGCAGTTACCGCGTCTTGACAGGGATGATGCCGTTTTGTTTGAAGAAACGCTACAAGATATCCGCAAAAACGCCACGCTTCCTGATTCGTTGTGGGATTAATTATTGACACTAATGTGCTAATTCGAGCAGAACGGGATGCTCGTTCTGATTTGTTTCCCTCATCCGCAGCACACGACAACCTATACATCAGCGCCATCACGGTTTCGGAACTGTTGGTTGGTGTCCATCTTGCCAATTCAGAGGCGAGACGCAATCAACGGAGTGCTTTTGTGGAGAGCTTAATCGGCTTTTTTCCTGTTCTAGATTTCTCTGCTGATGCTGCACGGATTCATGCAGGGCTGTATGCATCTCTACGTCAACGGGGTGAGTTGATTGGTGCCAATGACCTTATTATTGCTGCAACTGCGCTACAACATGGGTTTGCTGTACTCACAGGAAATGAACGGGAGTTCAACCGGATTCCTGGACTGAAGGTGATTACTTTTGAAGCGCGGTGATATGAAACGGGTGCATCTCTGGAATCATGTTGATTGGTTTATGAATCGCACGCCCAGCAAATGTAGCCATTGATCGCATTACTGCTCACGTCCAGGCTTACAATCTGCAAGCCCAAGCGCTTCGCTATCAAGAAAAGGGGCGATCACTAAAGACCCGAATATCCAAGCCGGGACAGCGGGCGGCGGCAAGTTCTGTCGCTTTGCGATAGAGATCAATATTAAACGATTCAAACCCAGCAATGAGAACAATCCGCGCCATGTTCAACCTGAAAGCGTTACGTCTCGATCGTAATCAGGTTTCAAGATCTGTGGGGGGGGTGAATATTGCTGAATTTGCTGAGCAGTGACTACTGTTATCGAGTTTTGAGAATCGAGTTTTGAGGATATGGTCTTGTTTGAAGCAAGTCTTGTGGACATCCGTCAAAATGGTTTTCTTTATGAAGATCTGTTGAATTTAATAAATGTTCCTTTAAATGTTATGACATTTGAATATTTGAATATTCAAGTATTTAAATAAAAATACAGTTAAAGATTCTCTAATTCAGTCTCTACCTAGATCTTAGGCTGAAGAAGCCCCAGTTTTATCCTGAGATCTAAACACATGCCGTCAAAAATTCGCTATCCTCGGAGGAACCAAAATTACAGGTGCCTATGACTTATTCATTCAAAACCAGTCTTAACCAAATCATCTCTATTGCGGTAGTTGCTTTAGGCATTGCGATCGCCCCTCATGCAGCTCAAGCCTCCGTAGTACCAACGGCTCAAATCGTAGCTCAAGCAGCATCTAGTCCCCCTGCCCCTAAAGCAACCAATGGCCCTAAAATCACACTAAACGAGGAGCAGAAAGCAAAAATCGGCGAAATTCATAAAAACGAAAGCAGTCAGATTCTAGCTATTTTGACGCCTGAACAAAAAACGATCATACAAAAAGCAGCTCAGGCGAACAGCACATCTGGATCGATCGAGGCAGATCTCAAGCTGACCCAAGAGTAGAAAACAAAAATTGCGTCGATTCAGCAAGAGAGCAGAAAAAAAATTGAATCGGTTTTAACGCTAGAGCAACTTCAAATTCTGAAAAACCAGCGGCCTCAATAAAATATTGAACTCAGCGGGGATGGAGTTGGCACTGTTCAGTAAACGGGGGATGGATATGCGAGAGCTATACTCTGAAAGGTTTTCGAGCTTTTCTTGTGAAGTACTCCCAAAGTCCTAATAGATATAGACTTCAGAGCTTTATCAACTTTTAGCTGAGCAGTCCCCACCCCCCTAGACCACACTATTGATAGGCAGCAATCCCTCTATCCACCAAAGCCTTCACCTTATCGACATCGTGCCAACCCCGAATCTCGACCTTTTTTTTCTGGAGATTCTTGTAGGTCAAGAAAAATTCGGAAATTTCGTCTAAACGGTGCTGGGCAATATTGCTCAAAGACGTGACATGAGCAAAACGGGGGTCTTGGTCAGGCACGCACAGAATTTTTTCATCTCCCTCGCCGCCGTCAATCATTTCTAGATAGCCGATGGGTCGCGCTGCAATCACGCAGCCTGGGAACGTGGGTTCGTCCATAATGACCATCCCATCAAGGGGGTCGCCATCGTCACCGAGGGTATTGGGGATAAATCCGTAATCGTAGGGATACATCACCGACGAGTACAAAACGCGATCTAAGGCAAAGGCGTTCATGTCCTTGTCAAATTCGTACTTATTTTTGCTGCCTGCGGCAATTTCAATCAAAACGTTGATTAATCCGGGCTTAGGCTGGGCAGGAATACGTGTTAAATCCACTAGGGCAAATCTCCAAGTAATTAAGGTCAGAACAGTGGCGCGATGGGTTGAGTGCCCTTAGTAAGACACCCTCAATGGGCCAGACTGAATTGAGTTGCAAAACTCAAAATGTTCAATCCAGTCATACAGTGCGGTAGCATGCATTCAATGCGTCAGGACACAAACGCCCTGAACGCTAGAATTGGCATTATTTCGTTTGCCAGCAGAGATAATCTTCTCCTGACAAACCCAGTGATGCTCCCATAGCATTTTAGAAGAATTGGGACACTGTCTAGGATGGGCTTGAACGATTTTCGCCGCGATCGCAAACAGTTTAACCGCCTGAACTATCGGCTAAGAGCACTGATGTTGTTGCTCTCGGCTGTATTGATTGTGATTAGCGTTGTGTTAGCCATTGTTATTTTTATCTACGTCTTGAGCATTGCGACGAACCCCCTCAATGCCAAAGCGTTAATTGATCAATGGTCAACCCTCTTTTTAGACAACCCAGGGACCCTCTCTGCCACGCCTTCGCCCTTTAATGGGCCAGCGCGGTGGTTGGCGGTGATCACATTGATTGTGCTGGTGTTTTTATTGATCCGTATTCCCTTGCTGATGCTACAAATGGGTACGCAGCTCATGATGTCTTGCCAAGAAGACAACCGTCAGCTTCGTAACTTTGTGCGTCAGATTTTAGAAGATTTGCGCGCCCAGAATGAACTCCCGCCTTCCGATGGAGATTAACGCTCTTAGTTCGGTGCTTTAGGGCTAGGCTGTGGGCTTGCCGTACCCGCCTTTGGAGCAGCGGCTGGAGAGACCACGGGTACCTGAATAGAGGTTCCTGATTTTGCTTTAGGTGGGACGCCCGCTGGAGACTCAACAGGCTTGCCAATGGACGGCTGTGTTTGCAGTTCTTTAGGTGGAGTGGGCACCTTGGGTATGGGCATAAAGAAGACAGCAGCAGCGGCGATCGCCACACCCGCTGCACCCAAGGCAATGGGGGCAGACTGCTCTATCACAAGCTGAGGAGACATAACCTCTTTGCGCGATCGCGGTTGAATGGCAACCTGAAGCTCTGGCAAAGTTTGCTGATCTGCCGTAAGCTGATCCACCGCCTCCATCAGGTCAAAAAGCTGTACTGCCGAAATGTGAAGCGCCTGAGCAGGCTTCTCTAAACCCTCGGTCTCGGCTAATGAGGCTGCGCTGCCTTGAAATAAAAGTGCAGCGGGCACCGTCAGGGTAAACCCACCGTCCTGAGCGGGCTGAATCTGCACTTTAGAATCATCGGCCTTGGTGGCTGATTTGATGCCGCTAATCCAAGCCTGGGCGCAGTGATTGGTGGCAGCCACTAATTCATCCAAAAACTCGCGTCCCCCCACGAGAGGCGACTTTTCTCCGGCGAAGTAACATTCAAATCGGGTAAGAACAGACAGCTCGGCCCGATTTCCGGTGGCTGTATTATCTAGGGTGTTGCTTAATCCATCCAGGGTTAAGACGCAGTCTGGCAAACTATATTGACGCTGAATAGGCATGGCGAGTCTTAGGCTATTTCCCCATCAAATAAACTGGACCAAAGACGCTGCATTCCTGCGGTGCCGGTACAAAACAAGATTTGCCCCAAAAGGCTGAGGGCGAGTTCGTTCAACGCTTCGCTGCTGGACTTGTAGGGTGCGATCGCCGTCCGATTGGCATTCATTCGGCTCAAAAAATGACCCCGAAACCGCTCCAAGTACTGCGCCAGCCGGAAATGATGATCGGCGCTGAGGTTTTGGGCCTTCAACTGCTCGTTCGCCCTTAAAATCTGACGAATGGTGCTCGTTTGTCGCCGTGCCAGATAGCAGGCCAACACCACCAATGCTTTTCCTTCTGTAATGTTCAGAGACTGCCGTTGGCTAAAGCGACGCAGGGGGTTGGTATTGCGCAACTGCCAGAGATGCACCCTGTTTTTAATGACTGGCTGGAGCTGAAGCTCATGAAGCCCCACAATTATATTTTCCGTCGCGTTGAGGTCGAGGGCCTCTAAGGCGATGAGCATCCAGTCCAATTGAATGCGCGTTCGGCGCGGACAAACTTGTCCCGGCACATCTGGGTCTCTCAACCCCGCGAAGGCGTAGGAATTGACCGGTGTTGTAATGCCCTGCATCTCTGTAATATCAGTATCCATCAAGCTTATAGACTGTAATCCCATATCGGACGCATTCAATCAAGTCATGGCTGACGATGCAAGCGTCATTAGCAAAGACTAAAGGTAAAACCTTAAGGTTTCACCCCAAGGTTTTACCCCATTCACCCACTTAGTGTACGATTTCTGACGTGACTTCTTATCATGTAGCCCTAAAGTCTTTTGGCTTACCGACCCAATATTCCCAAATTTGGGACGTTTCAAGCACTCTGATGACAGCTTTAGCGATGTGATACGACATCATACGCCAAAATCAAGTTGGCGATTTCATTAAAGTGGCGATTGCTTTAAATTGGCGATCGCATTTAATCGTACAGACTCATCTATCCCTCCCATACACATTCACTATCTTAAGATGGACCTCAAAACCCTCATACGTGACATTCCCAATTTTCCAAAGCAGGGAATTTTGTTTCGAGACATTACCACCCTCCTTCAAAATCCTGAAGGGTTTGGCTATGTGATTGACCAACTGACCCACCTTTATGGGAACGAGTCCATCGACTACGTTGCAGGGATTGAGTCGCGGGGGTTCATTTTTGGTACGCCCCTCGCCCATCGTCTCTCTGCGGGGTTTGTGCCCATCCGCAAACCGGGCAAGCTGCCTGCTGCCACCCACTCGGTTCAATATGCCTTGGAGTATGGTACAGATTGTCTAGAGATTCATCAGGATGCCTTTCCTGTGGGCAGTCGCGTTTTACTAGTAGACGATTTGCTGGCCACGGGCGGGACTGCTGCCGCTGCGACGCAGTTGGTTGACGCAACGGGAGCTGTTTTGGTGGGCTTTGCCTTTGTAATTGAATTAACGTTCTTGGCGGGGCGCGACAAGCTCCCCAATGTTCCAATTCAGTCACTTGTTCAGTATTAAGGGCTGTGTTTGCCCAGTGCCCCATTACGGGGAGGGGTTTGTATGACATCTCCAGCACCGATTGAAACGCCATCCAAATCGAGGTCGTCTCTCGTTCAAACCCTAAAGGCTGTCCTTGGTAGTGAGTTGACGGTCTACACTGTCCGACGCTTCGGTCAGGCACTCCTGACGTTGCTATTAGCGTCTGCAATCTGTTTTGCGGTGATTCAACTTTCGCCTTCCAACTATCTTGATACGTTGCGTCAAGATCCGAAGTTTTCTCGTGAGACCGTGAAAGAGTTGACCCAGCTCTATGGGCTGGATCGTCCCCCCATTGAACAATACTTCCGCTGGCTGTGGCAGGTTGTCACGCAGTTCAACTTTAGCAAAAGTTTAATTTCGGGTCGCCCTGTGCTGGACCTGCTCTGGGAACGAGTGCCGAATACGCTGCTGTTGGCGATCGCCTCCATTCTTGTCACCTGGAGCATTGCCATTCCCCTGGGCATTGTGGGGGCGGTGAACCAAAATCGGTGGCTGGATCGGCTTTTGCAGGTACTGAGCTACGTTGGGCAAGGGTTCCCGAGCTTTATTACCGCCTTGGCACTGCTGTTTTTTGCCCAAAGCACCCCATTTTTCCCCGTAGGAGACATGACCAGCGTGAATCACAACGATCTGTCCTGGCTCGGTCAGCAAATCGATATTCTCTGGCACATGATTTTGCCCACCCTTGCCCTCAGCATTACCAGCTTTGCAGGGCTTCAGCGCATTGCCCGTGGCAATCTTCTGGACGTACTGCGGCAAAACTACATCCAGACGGCTCGTGCCAAGGGTCTACCAGAAAACCGAGTGATATACGTTCATGCGCTTCGTAATGCGGTCAATCCCTTGATTACCCTTTTGGGGTTTGAGTTTGCCAGCCTACTGGGCGGAGCCTTTATTGCCGAATACTTTTTTAACTGGCCAGGGCTGGGACGCTTAACCCTGGAAGCGGTTCAGGCCACTGACCTTTACCTAATTATGGGCACTCTCATGATGGGAGCCGCAATGCTGATTGTGGGAAACTTTTTGGCCGATATTCTGCTGAAGGTGATTGATCCTAGAATTCAGCTTGATGATCGCGGATCAACCTGAGGAGGGGGAATGCTGTCACAGTTTTACTATGTGGTGCGATCGCAGACCAGTGGTGAGTACCTGGTCGCCCATCCTTCGGCAGATGCTGAGGACGGATTTTTACTGTTGTTTTCCGCAGACTACGATGCCCTCAGCTATATCAACACCCACGGTGGCGGGGCAGGCTGTGCCGTTGAAATGATGGCTGCAACCGTATTACCTGCCACCTTAAAACGCTGGGAACTCAAAGGGGTTGGGATTGTCCAAGACCCCCTCATTCCACGGGTACAGTTTTTACGGATTGAAGGGACGTAAGGCTCAGCACTCGTGCAAAATTAATTTTACAGAGAACTGTTGTTCCACACCCTGCATTATCCCACCCCAGCAGGGAGCCAGCCCATATTCTTCCCCCCTTTATATAAGAGGGGATTGAGGGGGATAGTGCAAGGTGTAGCTAATTTTCAACTTATCAGTCAAGAAGTTCGGTTTTCCAGCCTCAAACCGTCCTCCATACTCATGAAGCAAACATGCCAGAATAAAAATATCGGCAAACAGTACGGGCATTACCGATGGGTCTTGGCTGCGGCTTATCCACTCCAACATCCACCCATTGCCCATCCACCCTATCGAGGAAAACCGCAGTGCTCACAAAAGGGATTGAAGTTGAAGTGTATACAGGCTCGCCCGCAGGGGACATCGTGGGGCTGTCAGATCGCATTACAGCAGACATTGATGGCTTTGTGCGAGAACCCGACAGTCGCAACGTGGAGTACATCACCGAACCCTTCCGTGACTATGAGCAATTGCTCTGCGCCTTGGTTCAACCTCGCCTTAAGCTGCGCCAATACTTAAACACCCTTGGGGACTACACAATCGTCCCTGGGAGTACGCTTTCCCTGGGTGATAGCACTCGGTTTTATCGTTCTGAGCCGAGCAACCCCTACCACGATTACATCGAAAATACCTACGGTACCCAGGTTGTCACCGCCAGTATTCATATTAATGTGGGCATCCCAGACCCTCAACTGCTGCTTAAAGCCTGTCGCTTGGTGCGTCTAGAAGCGCCCCTATTTTTGGCCCTCAGTGCAGCGTCTCCCTTTTTAGATGGTGAAGTTACTGGCTTCCATTCCAACCGTTGGGCGGTGTTTCCTCAAACCCCCAAGCAGGTTCCCCTCTTTGAAAGCCACGAGCACTTTATTGCTTGGACAGAAGCCCAGCTTGCCGCTGGCACCATGCAAAATGTGCGTCACCTCTGGAGTTCGGTACGGCCTAACGGCGCAGCTCGCCCTTATGACCTGAACCGCCTGGAACTGCGAATCTGTGATTTAGTTACCCATCCCGTCAAACTGCTCGCCATCTCTGCCCTGCTGGAGGCTCGAATTCAGCAGCTTATGGATGACCCCTCTCTCGATCCGTTTAACTCTAGTATCTTTAACCAAGATCTGGCTCAGCTTGAGCGCCTCACTGCGGCAAATGAGCAGGCCGTGGCGAAGAATAGTCTGGATGCGGAGTTGACCCACTGGCAGGATGGGCGATCGCTCCTTGCCCGTGACTGGATTGAAGAGCTGTACACCGAAGTCTGGCCCACCGCTAAAAAGCACGGCTTTAGCTGCTTCTTGAACCCAGTTCAAACCATCCTCCGCGATGGCAACGAAGCCCAGCAGTGGCTCAAGATGATCGACAAGGGATGGTCTGTGCGCGCCGTGATGCAGCAGGCGATTTTGTCGATGGAGTTAGACGAGCTAGAACTGCGTAACAAGCTGTGTGAGCCAACGATGGCTTAAGATAAAACCGCTTCTCAAATCATTTTTTATACTGCCGAGGTAAGGTCTAAATGAGGCTCAACCTCGGCTTAGCTGTGTGTTCATGGTTAAACTTGTTCTCGTTAATCCTCAAATTCCGCCCAATACAGGCAACATCGCCCGTACCTGTGCCGCCACAAACACCGAACTGCATTTGGTCGAGCCGCTAGGATTTGACCTGAGCGATCGCCAACTGAAGCGGGCTGGCCTAGACTACTGGCCCTTCGTCAAACTGTATCGCCACCCCTCCTGGGACGCGTTCTATCACCATGCCAGCACAGAGGGCGGACGCCTGATCGGCTTTAGCACCGGCGGCTCTGAAAGTTACTGGGAGTTTCAATTTCAATCCCAAGATTGGCTGCTGTTTGGGGCTGAAACCACAGGGCTATCAGCCTCAATGCTAGAATCCTGCGCCGCCAGAGTACACATTCCCATGTCTCGCACCCATGTTCGCAGTCTCAATCTTTCCGTCAGCGCAGCGCTGGGTTTATTTGAAGCCCGAAGACAACTGGGGTTATTGCCTTAGCCTCCTCAACACATCCTGGATCCCCATAATGATGATTTGCTGACCTAAGGCTGGTTTTCAGCAGAATCTCATTGATAAGAAAATTCTATCATTCGTCAAATTAGATTAATTTTTGATCGTAGAAAAAAGATTAGATCCGTCTAGCAAGTGCTTTTTTGGGCGCAGGATCTGAGTGGGTGAAACCTTTGCTGCGTCAGGATTGAGGCGTTTTGGGAGAGTGTTAACTTTGATGAAGTCCTTGGGGGTGCGATCGCGACGATCAGTGGGATCCTTTCTCTCTCAAAATGCAAATATCCGTAGTTTTACGGGGATCAGAAAGTTGAAGAGTGGGGGAAAGATAGGCTAAAGTCACTAAGAACAAAACAAGTGCTGTGGTGTGTGGAGTGTAAATTGCACAGAGCTTAGATTCCAGAAAGTTAGTTTTTGGTGTGTCTGGAATCAGGGTTAGGAGCGCTTAGCTTGTCTAAATGTCCGAACCAAGGTATTTTTACCTAAGCGATGTCGCAAGCAAAATGAATCGTGCTTTGTATTAACGAAGTAAACGATTAGAGGGTGAGTTGTTCCAGTTGTATTGGCTGGAAAGCAAACCAAAAATCACACCAAATCACCCATGATTTGTCTAGGAGGTCTTCATTGAGACGAGAAATTCCGCAGAAGGTTGATGCTCAAATCAACATCGCAAACTGGAGCCGTTCTTTGTTTGCCCTTCGATTTGGTGCAACCCTTTTCCGTCGAACTCGTTCTGCTTCACTGAGCATTACATTGACGGCTGCTGCATTGGGAATAATAATTCCCCAACAGCAAGCAACGGCGCACGCTGCGCTTAACCCCAACATTTTGGGAAACCTCGGGTCCTTACCCCAATCCGATCAGTCTGAGGCCGTACTCTCATCACCGATTCCGCAAACCACCCTATGGCAGGTTGAAACGGTATCCAGTCTCCAAGCCCCAGCAACATTCTCGACAACGCCCAATGTTTTGGCTGCGTTGGCTACAAATTCTCCTTCTCAAGCCAGTTTGGCAGTCACAAAGACGACGGGGATCGCTTCTACGGGCAGTGCCATTGATATTTCTGCCGCCGTGGTTCAGCCAAGCTCTGAGGATTTATCCCAGGCCAGTGATGCGGGAAAATTGGTTCACACCGTTGAGAAGGGTGAGAACCTGACTGAAATTGCAGATAAATACCAAGTTTCTCCTGCTTCCATTGCCAAAACAAACCGCATTCCCAATCCCAACGTGATTGATGTGAATGAGGATTTAGTGATTCCCGCCACCACCCTTTCAGCCACCACCAGTAACGTTGTTGCCGCAACAGCCTTAACTCAATCTATTGAGGGCAAACAGCCTGCGGGACAAATGACTGGGGGGCTAACCAATGCAAAAATGGTTTTGGCCTCACGTCCAAACACAATTCAAAATGCCCCTGAGTATACCTCTAGGGTGTCTGACATTGCGCGGCGGTCAATCTTTTCTCCAATGCCGTCTTTAGAGTTACCCCCTCTGAGTGCAAGTGCTGCGGGTCAGTTTTTGCCTGCGATGGTACAAAATGGCGTACAGAGGTTTATCTGGCCTGCAAACGGCGTATTCACGTCGGGTTATGGCTGGCGCTGGGGTCGGATGCACCGAGGTATTGACATTGCTGCACCCGTCGGAACTCCGGTCGTTGCTTCTGCCTCTGGTGTTGTGATTAGCGCAGGTTGGAATGATGGCGGATTTGGCAACCTCGTTGAAATCCGACACCCAGACGGAACTGTAACGCGCTATGCTCACAACCAATCGGTGTCAACCCGCCTTGGTGCTGTGGTTAACCAAGGTGAGTTGATTGCTCACATGGGTTCTACGGGCCGGAGTACGGGGCCTCACACCCATTTTGAAATTCGTCCGAGTGGTCAAGGTTCGATTGACCCCATGACACTTTTGGCTCGGAAATAATTCATTTCTCGGTTAGAAATAAAATTTGTGTTTGAGAAAGGCGTTGCTATACATAATTACAGCAGCGCTTTTTTATGCCGTCTTTTTGGATCTTATTGCTGCTATTCCCTGCAACAGGAGGTGGGCGTTTAGATGAAGGGATTGAATCCACTCCAGTCGATTGGGCGGCTGATGCCACAGGTTTAGATAGGTTAACAAGGTTTCGGCGTCGCCTCCGGTCAGAATAATGTGCGCGGTTGGATGAAGGGTTCGCCATTGTTCAATTCTGAGGGTTAATCCGGCGATCGCCCCATACAAAACGCCACTCTGCATTGCCGTTTCCGTAGTGGTGGCCCATAGCTCGGGGAGACCATCTGGGAGGTTGACGCTTGGGAGGTCAGCGGTTTGGGATTGCAGCGATCGCAGCTGTAATCCTAGCCCTGGCAAAATGGCTCCCCCCACCAGGCATCCTTTCGCGTCAGCACCCGTAAAGGTGAGGGCGGTGCCGCTATCAATGACAAGGGTGGGCCAACCGTAGGTGATGCCAGCGCTCCAGAGGGCGATCGCACGGTCTAACCCTAAGGTGGGATACATGCCTTGTAGCGGAATATCGGAGCGCTCCAAGATGGTGACATGGGGATAGTGCTGCCACAGTTGGGTTTGGCTGGGGACAACGGACGCAACCCATAGATCTGGGTAAAGATTCTCTTGGGATAAAAAAGGACAAAGCTGCTGCCAATCAGACCAATTTTGAGGCGGATCGAGATCTGGATGGGGGGTGTGGCAAGTGTGCTGGAGAGTATCCTGGACGAACAACGCCCAGTGTAAGCGTGAATTGCCTATGGACAGGGCAATCCAAGGATCTAAATGAGAAGAGAATGCTGCTGACATGGTGGCGGCGACTGGACTTAAGGCGCGATCGCCTTTTTCAGTATCCTATCCCTACCAAGGCAGCGTTCCGGTAAGATTGGGGTTCAGGAGATTACTCCGACGTTTTAACCTCACCGAGCATTGATTTCGCACTATGTCCCTGACGCTGTACAACACCCTAAGCCGTAAGAAAGAATCCTTTGAACCCATTGAAGCAGGCAAGGTGCGAATGTACTGCTGTGGGGTGACGGTGTATGACTATTGCCATCTGGGACATGCCCGCTCGTATATCGTTTGGGACGTTGTGCGACGCTATTTGGCATGGCTGGGCTACGACGTGCGCTACGTCCAAAACTTTACCGATATTGACGACAAAATCTTGAATCGGGCGCGGACGGATGGCTCCACCATGGAGGCGGTCAGCGAGCAGTTTATTGCGGCCTATTTTGAAGATATGGCGCGGCTCAATATTTTAGAGGCGGATGAATATCCCCGTGCCACCCATACCTTAGACGGTATCAAACGCCTCATCCATGAGCTAGAACAAAAGGGGATGGCCTACGCCGCCCAAGGGGATGTCTATTATTCTGTGCGTCAGTTTGAAGGCTATGGCAAACTTTCGGGCCGAAAGCTAGATGATATGCAGGCGGGAGCCAGCGGTCGTGTCACAGGAGATCCTGAGGTTTCTAAAAAGCAAGATCCCTTTGATTTTGCGCTGTGGAAAGCCGCAAAGCCTAATGAACCCTCCTGGGAGTCTCCCTGGGGTGCAGGGCGTCCTGGCTGGCATATTGAGTGTTCTGCGATGGTGCGCGATCGCCTTGGAGACCAGATCGACATCCACGTCGGCGGGGCTGACCTCACTTTTCCCCACCACGAAAATGAAATTGCTCAGTCTGAGGCGGTGACGGGCAAGCCCCTATCACGCTATTGGCTCCACAACGGCATGGTGAATGTGGATGGCGAAAAGATGTCCAAGTCCTTGGGCAACTTCACCACCATTCGTCAGTTGCTGGATGAGCCGCTGGAGGAGTTGGGGGGCGACCGCTTTGACCCGATGGCGCTACGGGTGTTTGTGCTCCAAGCCCAGTACCGAAAACCCATTGATTTTACGGGGGATGCCATTGCTGCTGCCCAAAATAGCTGGAATACCCTCAAAGAAGGCTTGCTGTTTGCAACTGAGTACGGCGAAGTCCTGGGTTGGGGAGATAAATCTGATGCCCATACCCTCTCTGAAGAAGCAGTCCAGCGATTCCAGGCTGCGATGGACGATGACTTTAACTCCCCTGGTGGACTAGCCGTCTTGTTTGAGCTGGCGAAAGAGCTACGTCGTGCTGGGAACCTGATCACGCACCAAGGCCAAGCGGATCGCGCCTCTGAAGATTTGCGTCAGGATTGGCACACGCTGGTCAGTTTGGCGCAGGTTTTGGGGCTAGAGGCAGTCTCTACTTCAGATGATGCTCCTGTTGAGGAGGGGGGAGATGCAGCTATTGAAGTGATGATTCAGGCGCGATGTGCGGCGCGAAAGGTGAAGGATTTCCGAGAGAGCGATCGGTTGCGGGATTTGTTGACTGCGGAGAATATTGTTCTGATTGACCAGCCGGATGGGACGACGCGCTGGCATCGGGGGTAGTGAGGTTGAGTTATGGGTTGGAGATGGTTGAGAAATGCTGCATTGATCCCCCCTGCCCCCCCTTAAAAAGGGGGGATCCACTCATACTCCTTCTCTTCTCCCCCCTTAAAAAGGGGGGTTGGGGGGGGATCAAAGGTGTTGAGCATTGTCCCGTCAACTTGTGTGTACACCGCAGCCTAAAAAAGGGGGGGGGAGATCCTCTATGTCTGACTTAAATGCTAGCGATTTCTATCTTCCCTACGACACAGCACTAGTTCCCACGGCAAAAGAACTCCGCAAAAATATGACCACTGCGGAGAAAAAGCTTTGGTACGGGTACCTAAGAAACTTCAAATTCAAAGTTTTAAGACAAAGACCCATTGATCATTTTATTGTTGACTTTTATTGCCCCACCCTCAAATTAGGGCTTGCTGAAAAAGTCCATTCACGGCTCAATTGGCAACGCGATCGCCAATTGAGCCATCGTCTGAACAGAATCCATCGTGATGGTCATAAAAGGGATTGATTCTCTAACCGCT